>JAFAFF010000178.1 GCA_023423605.1 Pseudomonadota bacterium | reverse complement strand
CCTCTGCGTGGAAAAACACAGCAGCGTGCAGGGCATCCGCTCCAGGAGGGCCATCGGTTCGGCCGCCGCTCCGGTCGCCGCGGCGGCACCGAGCTGGCTCAGTACCCGCGCCAGCAACGCGTGCACCAGAACGCAACGGCCATCCAACGCTGCCGCGCCCATCGCAGGCATCGGGCCCGATGGGGCACGCACAGCATAGGACCGTGAGGTATCGCGGAGTGTCAGCTCGTGAGCCATCGCGCGTCCCCGGCGTGTACTGGGCGCCTCCAGCGTAGGAAAAACGCGGGACCGCAATGGGCGATGGCGTGCTCAAAACGCCGGAGAAGTCGAACAAGCAATCAGCTCATGGAAATTATTCGAATACGGCTATGTCCTTTATCGCCGCGGGATGGCGCAGGTGCATCGGACGCGCGCGACGTACGCTGCACCGCAGCAAAAGGTGCCTGCATCGCGCACGCATGAATCCGGAACGTCCATTCAACGTCGCTCAACTGGTCGAAATCCCGGCATGCCGGTAATCTGATGGATTCAAACACCCGTTTCGTCGCGGCAACAGGCGCGATTCCCAGGCAACCGCCACCCCATGTTAGAGGGTGGCCTACCCAAAGATCAGGTTATCCATGAGCGCAGAAGCCGTAGAACTGCCCCCACGCGAAGTGATGGAATTCGATGTCGTGATTGTTGGCGCCGGCCCTGCGGGCCTGGCTGCCGCCATCCGCCTGCGCCAACGCGCAATCGAAGCCGGCACCGAACTTTCCGTCTGCGTCCTGGAAAAGGGCTCCGAGCCTGGTGCCCATCTTCTTTCCGGCGCCGTGATGGACCCACGCGCGCTGTCCGAACTCTTCCCGGACTGGGCCGAGCGCGGTGCGCCGCTGCGCCAGAAGGTCACCCGCGACGAGTTCCTGTTCCTCAGTGCCGAAGGCTCGCGCAGGACGCCGGATGCCTTTCTTCCGGAGTGCTTCCACAACGAAGGCAACTACATCGTCAGCCTGGGTGAGGTCGGCCGCTGGCTGGCGCAGCAGGCCGAAGCGCTGGAAGTGGCCATCTTCCCGGGCTTCGCCGCGGCCGAAGTGCTGTACGGCGAGGCTGGCGAGGTGATCGGCGTTGCCACCGGCGACATGGGTATCGAAAAGGACGGCAGCCGCGGCCCCAATTTCGAACGTGGCATGGCCCTGCATGCGAAGTACACGGTGTTCGCCGAAGGCTCGCGCGGACATCTCGGTCGCCAGCTGATCGCCCGCTTCAGACTGGATGAAGGCAAGGACCCGCAGGCCTACGGCATCGGCATCAAGGAGCTCTGGCAGATCGACCCGGCCAGGCATGAACCGGGCCTGGTGGTGCACGCTGCCGGTTGGCCGCTGGATCCGGATACCTACGGTGGGGCGTTCCTGTACCACGCCGAAGGCGGCAAGGTATCGATCGGCTACGTGGTGGGGCTGGACTACCGCAATCCGTACCTGAGCCCGTTCGAGGAATTCCAGCGCTTCAAGACCCATCCGGACATCCGCAAGCATCTGGAAGGCGGCAAGCGCATCGGCTACGGCGCGCGCGCCATCACTGCCGGCGGGCTGCTGTCGCTGCCGAAGACCGTCTTCCCCGGCGGTGCACTGGTGGGCTGCGAAGCCGGTTTCCTCAATGTGAGCCGCATCAAGGGCAGCCACGCCGCACTGAAGACCGGCATGCTGGCCGCGGATGCTGCGTTCGACGCGCTGGCCGCCGGCCGCCAGCATGACGAACTGTTGGCCTATCCTGAGGCGTTCGAAGCCAGCTGGTTGCATACGGAGCTGCAGCAGACACGCAACTTCAAGCAGTGGTTCAAGAAGGGCCGCACGCTGGCCACGCTGATGACGGGCATTGAACAGTGGCTGCTGCCCAAGGTGGGTATCCGCAATCCGCCGTGGACGATCCACCACAGCACGCCGGACCATGCCTGCCTGGAGCCGGCGAGCAGACACACCCGCATCGACTACCCGAAGCCGGACGGCGTGCTCACCTTCGACCGCTTGAGCTCGGTGTTCCTGAGCAGCACCAACCACGAGGAAAACCAGCCCAGTCACCTGACCCTGAAGGATCCGAACGTACCGGTGCAGGTCAACCTGGCCGAGTATGCGGGCCCGGAAGCGCGTTACTGTCCGGCCGGTGTCTACGAGTTCGTCGGCGGCGAAGGCAGCGAACGCCTGCAGATCAACGCGCAGAACTGCGTGCACTGCAAGACCTGCGACATCAAGGACCCCACCCAGAACATCGTCTGGGTGACCCCGCAGGGGGGCGGCGGCCCCAACTATTCCGGCATGTGACATGCGGCTGTTGCTGGTCACCCTGCTGCTGCTTGCCGGTTGCCGTGCGCAGGAGCCGCTGGATCCCGCGCAGGCCCGGGCGCGCGAGCAGGAACGCGCCTTCGAGATCTGCGCCGGCTGCCATACCGTGCAGGCCGGCGGCATCCACCGTTACGGGCCCAACCTGCATGGTGTATTCGGGCGTCGCGCCGGCAGCCTGCCCGACTATCCCTATTCCGACGCCATGCGCCAGGCCGACATCACCTGGAGCGAGGAAACCCTGGATGCCTTCCTGCGGTCGCCGAGCGCCAAGGTTCCCGGTACCCGGATGTACAACGCGTTCCCGGATCCCCAACGGCGCCGGCAGGTGATCGACTACCTGCGCCAGCACGCTCAGTGACGCAAGGTCCCGTCGCGGCCATCCGGCGGTAACCAGCGCAGCAGGCATTGCCGCAGGTGCGCCAGCGACAGCGGCTTGGTGAGCACTTCATCCATGCCGGCATCGCGGCAACGACGCAGGTCGTCTTCCAGCACGCTGGCAGTGAGTGCCACCACCGGCAGGCGACGGTCGCGCTGGCGTTCCTCGCGTTCGCGCAGCAGGCGGGTGAACGCATAGCCGTCCATCACCGGCATCCGGCAATCGGTGATGACCAGGTCGAACCGTGTAGCCGCCAACTGCTGCAATGCCTCGCGGCCATTGCCCGCCACCGCATGCGCGATGCCCAACTGCTGCAGCCGCCAGGCCATCATCGCCTGCGCCGTGGGATGATCTTCCACCACCAGCACGCGCGCCGAGCGCAAGGATTCGGGAAGCGGCGGTACGCTGCCCGGCCCCGGCAGGGTAGCCGCCACGTCCTCGTCGCTGGCAACCGGCAACGGCAGCAGCACCTCCACCCGGGTGCCGCTGCCCGGTACGCTGCGCGCGCGCAAGCGCCCGCCCATCAGCCGTACCAGCCGCTGGCAGATGGTCAGGCCAAGGCCTGTCCTGCCGCCCTCCGGCACGATCTCAGGGGGGGGCGCATCGGCCGGAAACAGCACGGCCAACCGTTCCGCCTCGATGCCGGGGCCACTGTCCGTCACCTGGAAGCACAGCTCCTGCAGGCTGGCTGTGCTCCCTTCCAGCACCCTGACGCCCAGTGCCACCTCGCCCTGCCAGGTAAAGCGCAATGCATTGTCCAGCAGGTTGCGCAGTATCTGCCGCAGGCGCAGGCCATCCACCTCATGCGCGCCTGCCAGGCGCGGGTCCGTGTCCAGGCGCAGATGCAGGCCGCGCTCGGCCGCCAACGGCGCCATGTGCCGGTGCAGCGCTTCAAGAAGTGGCCGCAGCGGCAATGGCAACGGGTCCAGGTGCAGGGCACCTGCATCCATCCTGGCGTAATCGAGAATGTCATCCAGCATCTGCCGCAGTTCGCGCGCGGCCTGCTCCGCATCGGCCACGTGCATGCGCTGCGCGGAGTGCAGCGGCGAGTGTGCCAGCATCTCCAGCATGCCGAGCACGCCGCTCATCGGCGTGCGTATTTCATGGCTCATGGTCGCCAGGAAGCGGGCCTTGGCGATGGCCGCCTGCTCGGCGACGGCCTTGGCCTCCACCAGCGCATCGGCCTGCGCGTGTGCCTGGGTGACGTCCATCCAGTAACCGCTCCACGTCACCGCGCCTGCCTGGGATGCATGCGGCTGCGCCTGGCTGCGCACCCAGCGCGGACTGCCTGCGTCCGGCCTGGCCGATGCCGATGTACGGAACTCCAGCGCCAGCGGCAGGAAATCCCTGGCAGCGTGCTCGATGGCTGCCTGCACGGCATCGCGGTCGCGCGCATCGATGGCATCCAGCACCACGCAGGACGATGCCATCGCCTGCGATGCATCGATACCAAATACCGCCTGCATGTCGCCGGCCACATAGGGAAACTCCAGCCTCCCATCAGACAGGCGGCGCATCTGGTAGATCACCGCGGGCAGGTTATGGGTGATGTCGGCCAGGCGTTGTTCCAGCCGACGGCGCGCGGCGATTTCCTGCCGCAGCCGCCGTTGGTTCAGGCCGCGCACCAGCAGCGCAGCGAGCAGCACCAGCGACAGCGGTGCCACCCAGCGCGTGACAGCATGCCAGTCCGTTCCATTGCCAGGCGCTGCACTCAGCCAGGCGTTGCGTAGTGCCTCCTGTTCCTGTGGTCCCATGTCCTGCAGCATGCGGTTGAAACGCGTCACCAATGCCGCGTGCCGGCGCTGCACCGCAAGCGACAGGTGATCTTCGAAACCGGCCGGTGCGGCGATCTGCAGCTGTCCGGCGAAGCGACCACGCAGCAACCGTTCAATCACCACCCTGTTGCCTATATAGGCCTGCGCGTCACCATCGGCCAGCCGCTGCAGCGCCTGTTCGGCACTGCGCGCGGCAACGATGCGTGCCGCAGGTGCCTGCTGCAGCACCCGTGCCCGCAATCGCTCCGGATCGGACAGCAGCACGCGTTGACCGGACAGATCAGCGATACGCAGCACACGGTCGCTGCGCTTGCCGGTGACGATGACGTTGGGCACGTTGACGAAGGGATCGCTGAACACCCAGTCCGCACCCAGGTAACGCGAGTCGTCGGCTATCGCGATCGCTGCCTCCAACTCGCCGGCACGCATCTTCTCACGCAGTTCGTACCCGTCGCGGCTGGGTTGAACCCACAGCGATGCACCGGCCTGACGCAGGCGCAGCAGATAGTCGCTGGCCAGCCCTTCGGGTTTGCCGTTGCCATCGGCGAACGACAATGGCCGCGCATCCGGCGGAAAGCCAATCCGCACTGGAACAGGCAGCTTTTGTGCTGCCGCCGTGGCCCCGGAAGCCAGGACCGCCAGCGGAAGACGCGTGGCATCAGGCGATATGCCTGCCTGTGCGCCGGGTATGACATCCTGCGCCTGCGGCGATGGTGGCCGGCCATTGTCGTAGACCCCCACCAGGGACGCTCGATACAGCCCGACGGAAACAACAGTACCCGGCCCGGGCCAGAGCAGCGCAGAGCTTGCCATCACGGGCAGCAGCAGCAGAAGCAGCATCAACCAGGGCCACCGGCTGCCTGCCAGGATTGTGCGCACCAGGTTCCGTCTCCATAGAATAGGGATATCGTCGATGCCTGTTATTTCTACATCCAACCCACGTCGCACGGGGCTACACCAGAGCATGACGCTACGTATCATCATCGCCGACGACCATCCTGTTGTCCGCATTGGAGCACGATCGGTCATCCAGACCAGCGGCGTCGGCGAGATCGTCGCCGAGGCCAGCAGCGCCCAGGATCTGCTGGCATCGCTGGCCACGCATCCCTGCGATGTGCTGGTCACCGATTATTCGATGCCCGACAGCACCGTGCCTGACGGCTACGCGATGATCAACATGATCCGCCGCCGTTACCCACAGCTGCCCGTGCTGATGCTGAGCGTATCCAGCAACCTGGCCATCCTGCGCATGGTGCGCGATGCCGGCGTGCTGGGCCTGGTGGACAAAGGCTCATCGATGGAAGAATTGCCGGTCGCCATCCGCACCGTGCACCGCGGGCTGCCGTATGTGAGCCAGACACTGAAGGAACGTGTGGATGCTGCCGGCAGCAGCGCCATCGCCGATGGCGAAGGACGGCCGCTTTCGCCCCGCGAAGTGGAAGTGCTGCGGCTGCTGGGCAAGGGTATGACCGTAAAGGAGATTGCAGAAATGCTGCATAGAAGCGCCAGTACCATCAGCCGACAGAAAGGTGATGCAATGTTCAAGCTGGGGCTCAACAGCGACGCACAGCTGTTCGATTACCTGCGCAACGGACAGCTGTAGGCTGACAATGTCGGGAAGGACAGCTGCAATGGAACTGACAGCACATCGCGAGGTAAAAACGACATTGGGCAGCCTTTCGTAAGCGTGCTGAAACACTGAGGTAACAGACTGGGCGCCCCTCGAACCTGTTCCCAGCCAATGTCCCAGCATGCTTCACGTGCCATCTCCCTGTCCTGCACCACGACGCGCTCGCGCCTGCACATCGCATTGCTGGCATGCCTGCTCAGCAGCACCGCGCAGGCGCAGGAGCCGACGGTTTCCGCGACACCGGAAACAAACCGTTCCAGCCGGGATGATGGCGGCATCTTTTCCCTGGACAGGATGATTGTCACCGGCAGCGGACAGGCCCAGACGCAGTTTGATGCGTCATTCGCCACCACCAATCTGCAGGCAGAGCAGATCGACAAGCTGGCACCGCTCAATCTCGCCTCGCTCATCGGTTCGATGCCGGGCATCTACGCAGAATCCAACGGCGGCGAGGTACAGAACGTTTACCGCGTCCGTGGTATTCCCGACGAAGGTTCGTTCACTGTCATCCAGGAAGATGGCATCTCTCCCTACCCCGACAACAACGGCTACTACTACAAGACCGAAGGGCTGGTACGCCCGGACATCATGGTCGAATCCGTCGAAGCAGTACGCGGCGGACCGTCACCGGTCTTTGCCTCCAACGCCGCAGCCATCATCAACTTCGTAACGCGCCAGGGCACGGACACGCCCGAAGGTGCCGTGCGGACCACCTTCGGCGATACCGGCCAGTACCGCCTGGACGGCTACTGGGCGGGACCGGTGGCTGACCGTACCTATCTGGCAGTGGGTGGCTTCGTCCGGCGCAATGACGGCTATCGCGACGTGGACTTCGCCGCCGATGAAGGCGGCCAGCTGCGTGCCAACATCACCCGTCTGTTTGACAACGGCAAGTTCAATGTTTCGTTGAAGCGCCTGGACGACAAGAACGCGTTCTACATGCCTGTGCCGCTGTACGACCCCCGCGATCCGGAGGTTTCGCTGGATCCGCTGATCGACCGCTTCACCGGCACCCTGAGCACGCGGCAGCTGCGCGATGCCACCATCATCGCCAGTGACCCGCAAGGCAACACATACCAAAGCTCGCGCGATCTCTCCGACGGGCGCCACATGAAGTTCAACAGCATCGGCACATCGCTGGATCTGGCATTCGACAGCGGCTGGAATCTTTCGCACAAGTTCATCGCCAACCGCCTGGACATGACCTTCGATGCGCTCTATTCCAGCAGCTCCCCGCAGGATGCGCTGGCCTACGCCGACAACCGCATGGCGGCTGCAGCAGCGGCCTTCCCCGGCGCCACCGAGCTTCGCTACATCCACACCGATGACGGCAGCGCATTCGACCCGCTCAGCACCGGCGGGCTGGTCATCCAGGGCCAGTACCGCGCCATGAACGTGCGCGCCGACTCGATCGCCAACGACGCGCGCCTGACCCGTACTTTCGAATGGGGTGGTGATACCCACGACATCTCGATGGGCCTGTACGGCGCGTACTATTCCCGTCAGAGCGACACGCGTTATCAGAGCTATCTGATGGGTCTGCGCAGCAATCCGCGCCTGCTGGACCTGGTTGCGGTGAACGCAGAAGGCGAACAGGTTGGCTCGGTAACGGACAACGGAGTGGTGGGCTACGGCGCAAGCCGGGGCATCGGCGCGGCCTACACCGCCGTGCTGGCGCCGTATCTGGCCGATACCTGGCAGGTGAGCGAACGCCTGCGCCTGGAGGCCGGAATCCGCCATGAGCGCTACCGTTATCGCGGCTGGCGCGGCCTGACCAGGCAAGGTTCGCTGGGACTGGAAGGAACACTGGCCGGCGACAACGCTCAGCTGCTCACCGGCGAACGCCGGAACTCTGCCCTGGATGTCGGCGTGACCAACTGGACCACCGGTTTCAACTACGATTTCAGCCGCACCCTGGGTGTGTACGGGCGCGTATCGCGCGCGCACCGCGCACCCTCTGAAGGCAGCGATGCTGGCAATGTCACCATTCCACGCGCCGATCAGTTCGAGCTGGGCGCCAAGCTCGATTTTGCCAAGCTGGATATCTTCGCCACCGCGTTCTACACAAAGTACGATCCGTTCAACGTAGGCACCACCACCATCGATCCGCTCACCGGCGCGTCCGTCACCCAGGATCTGCGTGGCAGCGTGGTGAATCCGGGCATCGAGCTGTCGGCTGTGTGGACGCCCGTCCAGTGGCTGCGCGTGGATGTGAATGCCACCTACAACGACACCGAGGTTTCGGATCTGGTCGCGCTGGATGACAGCCGTGGCAATGCCGGCGGCGGCACGTTCGACGTGGACGGCAACATGCCGATACGCCAGCCGAAGCTGTACGGCAACGTTTCACCGACCATCATGTTCACTACCGGTGATTTCGATTGGGAAACCAGCCTGCGCTACAACCATGTGGGCAAGCGCTATGCGGATATCGAGAACAACACCGCGTTGCCGGCCTACGGCACGGTGTCCGCCAACGTCCTGGTGCGCAACGGACCGTGGGACCTGCAGCTCTCTGTGGACAACCTCACAAACGAGTTCGGCCTCAACGAAGGTAACCCGCGCACGGATGCGCTTTCCGGTCAGGGCAGCAAAGTGATCTATGGACGCCCGATCTACCAGCGCAATTCGCGACTGACCGTCACCTACCATTTCTGATGAGCGCCTCGAACATGACGTTGAAACACACCCTGCTGGGACTCAGCCTTTCCTGCCTGCTTGCCGGCGCCAGCGCTGACGCGCTCGCCTGGGGCGGACGCGGCCATGAGATGATCGCGCGCGCCGCCGTGAATACACTGCCGGCCGATGGGCCGGTATTCCTGAAGGGCCAGGTGGATTACATCGCCGCCTCGGCCAGCGACCCGGATACCTGGCGCAACGAGTCCGAGCCGTTCCTCAAGATCGAGGAGGACCCCAACCACGGCTGGTTCCGCGAGCAGTTCGATTTCATGAAGGAGCCGCCCCGCTCCCGGTATGCCTTCATCCTCGCCCTGCGCGAGGAGCAACAGCGCATCGCCGCAAGTGACCCCGAACGCGCACGGCTGATGAACGTGCGCTGGACCGGTACGCTGCCCTATGCGGCGGCGGAAGGCTATGGCCGCCTGGTTTCCACCATGCGGCGCATCCGCCAGGCGCAGGCCGCCGGCAAGGACACCAGCGCACTGGAGCAGACATGTGCGTTCCAGGCTGCGTGGTTCTCCCACTATCTCGCCGACGGCTCACAGCCGCTGCATGCCACCATCCACCACGATGGCTGGCAAGGGCCGAATCCCCATCACTACACCACCGACCCGCGGGTGCATGGGCGCATGGAAAGCCACTATGTGGACCTCATTGCGCTGTCCGAAGCCGACCTTGCTGCACGCGTGCCTGCACCGGCGCACCAGCAGGGCGATGTCTTCGACATCATCCTGGCCCAGCTGGACCGCAGCAGCGCGCGGGTGGAGCAGGTGTACCAGCTGGAAAAGGCGGGCGCATTCGATGACCCCGGCAATGACCAGGCACGGGAGCTGGTGTACCTGACGGCCGGCGAAGGCACCACCCTGCTGCGTGACCTGCTCTACCGCGCGTGGCGGGAAAGTGCGCTGCCGAAGCCAGCCGCAACCGGCGCCGGCACGCCCGAGCCCACGCATCCGGATTATGACCCGGCCACCGGCAGCGCGCCGGCGGCACGCTCACCGGCGCTGGACTGAGCCGCGCCAGCGGCGGGCGCCCGACCACAGGAGTAGCATTGGCCGCCCCGCGCGGCCATTTGCTTTCCGTTTGATGACCATCACCGACCACCGTGTCCAGGGCCTCAGCAACGACGAGGTCGCCGCCGACTGGCCGCCGATCAGCGCAGCCGAGGTCCAGTGGTTGGGCAATGCGTATCCCCAGTTGCAGGGCGACCGTCGCGTGGCATGGCACAGCCCGCGACCTTTGTCGGCGGCGGCCATCGTCGAAAGCCGCTGGGGGCAGGTGTTCATCAAGCGCCACCACCGCAGCGTGCGCACCGCGGCGACGCTGTGCGAGGAACATCGTTTCATCGAACATCTCGCCGGCGCCGGCCTGCCGGTGGTGCAGCTGCTGCGCGACCGCCAAGGTGAAACCGCCGTCGAGCACGGCACATGGAGCTATGAACTGCAGGCGCTGGGCAATGGGGAGGACCTTTACCGTGATGCGCCGTCGTGGGCGCCGCTCACCGACCTGGGCCAAGCGCGGGAAGCGGGCAGCATGCTGGCCAGGCTGCACCAGGCGTCGGCCGGCTACCACGCGCCACAGCGCAGCACCCACCTGCTGGTGGCACGCGATGACCTGGTCCGCGCTGCCGACCCACTGGCTGCGCTGGAGCAGCAGCTTGCCGGCCGCCCGGCCTTGGCCGGCTATCTTTCACTGCAGGCCTGGGAAGACGACCTGCGCCGCTGCGTACTGCCGTGGCACACGGGGCTGGCGCAGCGCCTGCAAGCCGAAGCGCGGCTGTGGGCGCACAACGATTGGCATGTATCCAACCTGCTCTGGCGCCGCTGGAACGGCGCCATGGGGGTCGGAACGGTGCTGGATTTCGGCCTGGCCTCGCCCACCAGCGCGCTGTTCGATCTGGCCACGGCGATTGAACGCAATGCGATCGCATGGCTGCAGATCGACAGCAGGGACGACATTGCCCACGTGGATACGGCGCTGGCCCTGCTGGACGGCTACCGGTCCGTGCTGCCGGTCTGCGCGCAGAGAATCCAGCTGATGGCAGACCTGCTGCCGGTGGTTCACCTGGATTTCGCGCTATCGGAAATCGAGTATTTCCAGGGTGTCACCGGCTCGACGGTGAATGCGGACCTGGCTTACCACGCCTTTCTGCTGGGCCATGCTGAATGGTTCAATCGCGCCGACGGCCGACGCCTGAGCGATGCCCTGCGCGCCGCAGCCTGAGCGCCCGCTCGCAAAACCCTGCCGTTTGTAGTGAAATGGACACCGAAGCGGGGGTGCCTGTACAGACAGGCTGAGAGAGTCCCTTGGAACCTGATCCGGCTTGCACCGGCGTAGGGAGCTTTGAGCAGTGGGCGCACCCGCCTTGCCGGGCATGCGCGCGTGCCGTCGCTTCGTCTCCTTGCCTTGCCGAAGACGAATCGAATGAACCCCTGCTTCCGCCCCACGCTGTTGACACTTGCCCTGTGTGCCGCGCTGCCGCTGCATGCCAGCGATGCCGCAGAGCCGCCCTCCGATGGCTCACCCACCGATCTGGCTGCCATCCGCGTGCAGGCCCGCCAGGCGGCCATGCAGGCGCCGCAGTCCGGCAGTTTCGGCGCAGGCGACTGGAAGGACACGCCGGCATCGGTGAACGTGCTGGACAGAACGCTGCTGGACAGCCGCCATGTGCGCACGCTGAGCGAGATTGCCGCCAACGATGCCTCGCTGGGCGACAGCTACGCGCCGGTGGGCTACTACCAGAACATCGCCATCCGCGGCTTCGCGCTGGATACCGGCACCGGTTATCGCTTCAACGGCCTGTCCACCACCGGCGAACAGCGCCTGGCGCTGGAGAACATCCAGCAGGTGGAAATACTGAAGGGCGAAGCGGGCCTGGCAGCGGGCGTGATGGCGCCCGGCGGCATCATCAACTACGTGGGCAAGCGCCCCGCCGAGGTGCGCACGGTTACCCTGGGCACCGATTCGGAGGGATCGCGCTATACCGCCGTGGACGTGGGCCACTGGCTTTCGCCACGCTTCGGTGTGCGCCTGAACGCGGCGTGGGAAGACAGCGCTTCGTACGTGGAGCATGCCGATGGGCGCCGTAATTTCTATTCGCTGGCCGCCGATTGGCTGATCGGCGAGCGTGGCAAGCTGGAAGTGGATGCCAATTACCAGACCAGCGCGCAGCGCTCGGCGTCCGGTTACCAGCTGCTGGGCGGTGTGCAGCTGCCGCGCGGGGTGGACCGCGAGCAGATGCTGGGCCATCAGGCGTGGCAGGAGCCGGTGGGTATCGCCAGCACCAACCTCACCGCGCTGCATACCTACGAACTGGCACCGGGCTGGCAGTCGCGCGTGTCGGCCAGCCACAGCCGCACGGTGATCGATGACAACGTCGCGTTCGCCTACGGCTGTTTCTATGCCGCGCAGTGCGCCGATGGCAGCGTACCGGGCAACTACTTCGCGCCCAACGGCGACTATGACATCTACGATTACCGCAGCCCCGATGACACCCGCCGCAACCAGGAGCTGCGCGCCGAGCTGCGTGGGAGCTTCGATACCGGCAGCGTTGGCCATCAGCTGACCCTGGGCGTGGACCGTTTCCAGCGCACCGTGGACAAGCGCCGGAACGTCAACGAGTACGTGGGTACGGCGAACATCGGTGATGCACGGGTGCCCGCCTTCGCACCTTCACCGCTGATGCCGGGAGCCTCGGCGCGCCGCCTGGACAGCCGCCAGAATGCGCTGTTCCTGCTCGACCGCGTGAGCTTCGCCGACAACTGGCAGTGGCTGGCCGGTGGCCGCTTCGTGCGCCTGGACGAGCGCGCATATGACAAGCGCGGCAACCCCGAACGCCACAGCCGCCTGTCGCGCTTCCTGCCGCAGACCGCGCTGCTGTGGAACGCGACGGAGCAGCTGAACGTGTATGCCAGCTACATGCGCGGCATCGCGCTGGGCCAGGAAGCGCCGTTCTGGACATCCAACGAAGGCACTTTCCTGCCTGCGGTGGTATCGCGCCAGCTGGAAGCCGGCGTCAAGTATTCCGCGTCGAATTCGCTGGAACTGGGCGCGGCGGTGTTCCGCATCACGCAGCCGTTCCAGTATGCGAAGCCGGATGACAGCGACGTGGGCTTCACCTTCGTGCAGCAGGGCCAGCAGGCGCATACCGGCCTGGAACTGACCGCGCGCGGCCACGCCACGGAGCGGCTTGAGCTGACCGCAAGCGCAGCGGTGTTGCAGGCACGCGCCCGCGATGCCGGCACGCCGGCCTATGAAGGCCACCAGCTGATCAACGTGCCGAAGGCGCGCATGGCATTGCATGCCGATTACCAACTGCCGGTGGCCGCCGATGTGGGCATCAGCGGCGGGTGGCGCTATGCCTCCGCGAACGTGGCCACCGCCGATGGCCGCGTGCGCGCCCCGGCGTACCACGTCTTCGATGTAGGCCTGCGGTTCCAGCACCAGCTGCAGGCGCACCCGGTAACGTGGCGGCTGTCTCTGGACAATGTGTTCAATCGCTTCTACTGGCGCGATACCGGCAGCAGTTCCGGTGATTACTACCTGTTCGCCGGTGCCCCGCGCCAGGCACGCCTGTCGGTGACCTTCGCGCTATGAACCCTGCCGTGCTGGAGTGGTCGGCCGCCGCCCTGAGCATGCTGGGCGTGTGGCTGATGACGCGGCGGATGCTGCTGGCGTGGCCGGTCGGGCTGGTATCGGTTGCCTTGTACGCGCTGGTGTTCGCGCAGGCGCGGCTGTATTCCGATGCGCTGCTGCAGGGCGTGTTCGCAGCGTTCCTGGTGTATGGCTGGGTCAACTGGCGCATCCACGCGCGACAGGATGGGCATATCCACATCGCGCCGCTGGCGCCGCGGCATCTGCTGCGCGATCTGGGCATCGGCCTGCTGGGTGGTATCGCACTTGGCGCCGGCATGCACACCTTCACCGATGCGGCGCTGCCGTGGCTGGATGCATTGCTTGCCGCGTTGAGTCTTGTCGCGCAGTGGTGGCAGGCACGCCGGCACGTGGCGGCATGGTGGCTGTGGATTGCGGTGGACGTGGTGTATGTCGGCATGTACGTGGTCAAGTCGCTCAACGTGACCGCCGCGCTATACGCGGTGTTCGTGGGCCTGGCAGTGATGGGGCTGCGGGCGTGGACGGTGGCCGCGCGGGCCGAGGCGGACGACAGCTGGGGCAGCCGCCACGCGTGACCGGGCGGCGGCGGTGCGGTTGTCAGCGCCCTGCCCACCCGCCCACCCAGGCGCAGAAACGGCGCGCACAGCGCCCGCGCTGCGCACGCGGATGCCTGCATGACCGCTGTTTCGGTGTGTCCTGGCTGAACACCAACCGCATCGTGGGCACCGTGCGCGGTACGGCCGCGGCCGGCGCGGCGTCGGCCATGTCGTTGGGCGGCGTGTCGCCGCGCGTCATTCCCATGACGCGTCCAGGGTCTGCAGCGCGGTATCGGCCAGTCGCCGGCCGGCAATGATCAATCCCTCCACCAGCCGCGGTGCCAGCATGCCGCCTTCGGGCGCGTCAGCGGCTTCGGCGTGCGCGCTTTCGAGGATTTCCAGGATGGCGCTGAGGCTTTCCAGGCTGCGACGGCAGACGATGGTGGTGCGCCGCCAGCGCTGGCATGCCGCGTCGTGCAGCGCACGTTGGTTGTCATCGCGCGCATCGGGCTTCATCAGCTTCAAAGTGTCCGGCCCGTGCCGCGCCGCTTCAAGGCGCTGTTGCCGCAGGACGGTTTCAAGCGTGGCGATGAACTGCGGGGAAAGGTCGCAGAGCCTGTCGCCGATGAGTGCGTACAGGCGATCCTCGGCCGGGGAGTCATGCTGCATCCGCTGGTCCTCGCAGAGAAGGCCACCTGCGCCAGGGGGCGAGGTGGCAGGCGATGCGGGTTGGCGTACCGGGAACCATCAGAAAAAACCGGCGGATCGAGAGAGACCCCCGCGCATCGCCCGCCATGAAACCGGCAGGGCCATGCATTCTCCGCCGTGCCCACGGGGGCAAAACAGAGCTAATTCTGATAGTCCGCAGGACGCCAATCCCGGCCGGTGATCTGCGTCACCTGGCGTGCTCATGCTGCGCAGTGTTGGGCAGCTGCGTACATGGGCAAAGCTGTACTTGAATGCACATTCGGCAGGTGTGGCACGTCATCCTGCGCTGCACGAATGACACGAAAGAGCTGCGTACGCGCCACTGGGCTGGTCCGGCCTTGCCATGCAGGGCGTGATGGTTGAAGACCCATACTCCATCGCGGGGGATGTCTTCACAGCACGTCCACGTATGCCAACTCCAGCTGAAACGGGTTGATCGCGTCAGCGTAAAAGGCCGCTATATTCCAGACACCCCAGACGAAAGGAGGGAGTGGAATGCTTCTGACCAAACAGCAGTTGAAGTCCGCACGTGCGCTTGGCGTGGCACTGGCCGTTACCGTCAGCCTTGGCGCCTGCGCCACCTACAAGGATGATTTCGCCAACATCAACTCACGCATTGATCAGCTTGACGTAAAGGTGCAGGGCGCAGCACAGAGTGCCGAATCGGCCAACCAGTCCGCACAGCAGGCCAACCAGCGTCTTGACCAGATTGAAGGCCGCGTCCAGCAGCTGGAACGGGCACCGCGCCGCACGCCGCGCGGCTGATCGCTACCGCATGAGCTTGAACATCTGAAAACGGGGGCCCAGTGGCCTGCAGCGGCCACTGGCGTCCTTCGATAACGCAGTTTTCAAGGCAAGGAATAGTCCCATCCGTACACAATCCTCCCCAGCACTGCGGACCGTCTGTGGCGCGCTGACACTGGCATTGGCATTCGCCGGCGCCGACGTGGCCAGCGCCAAAAGCGCCAAAGGAGCTCCAACGCAGGCGGTGGGCGCCGTCGATGAGCTGCCGGAAGGCCAGGACGTGTCTCACACGGTGATCGAGCTGGCAGGCTGGGTTGTCGCAAGCAAGGACAGCCAGGGCTATCCGTTCGCGATCATGGACAAGGGCGCAGCACAGATCCTGGTGTTCGGTGGTGATGGCCGGCTTCGCGGCGCAGCACCGGCATTGTTCGGCTCGGCCAAGGGCGATCACATTGCCCCCGGTGTGGCCGGCCTTGCGCTACGTGCCATTCCGGGGCGGGACCGCACCACACCGGCGGGCCGCTTCGTGGGCGGCTACGGCCCATCCATCGATGCCGGGCGCGTGCTGTGGGTGGATTATGAATCTGCCGTTTCCATCCACCCCACCCCACCCGGCGCATCGGCCGAGAAGCGCGCCGAGCGGCTGGCATCCGCCACCCCGGATGACAACCGTATCAGTCACGGCTGCATCAACGTTTCGTCTGATTTCTACAAGCAGGTCGTGGCTTCCACGTTCGAGCGCGGCGGGGTGTTCTATATCCTGCCCGACAAGGACTCGCTGGAGGACACCTTCCCGGAGTTCGCGCAGAGCCGCGCGGCGGCGCAGGGTAAGCATGGGAAGGGCGAGCGGCACGCGGGGAAGTGAGCCGTAGGGGCAGCACAAGGTCACTGGCATCAGGTGGGGCGTTCGTCATCAGCGCGCTGCGCCTGCCACCAGGCTGATCAGCAATTGGCGTGGTCGACCACGTTCGTTGACCTTCATCCCCACAGATGACCATGATGGTTGCACCCCGGGCTGGCGACATCCAAGGCCGCGCTCGGGGCAACAGGATCAGCCGGGACTTGAGCTGGTCCACATCATCACGTGGATGCCGATGCACCCAAGCGCGCGGCGTCAGAAGTGGGCATCAAACCATGACCAAGCGCAGGAAGATCCTGATGTTGTCCTTGGCACTGCTCTCCTGCTCGGCCTTCGCGGCCGGACCGGAGCAGGTCGCCACCCGACTGCTGGACCACCTGGAGGCAGCACGTATGGCCGATGCCGAAGCGATGTTCACTCAGCAGATGGCGCAGGCGGTGCCTGCCGAAAAGCTCGGCAGACTGTGGGACTCGCTGGGCGCATTACAGAGCCGCGGTAAGGCAGATGTCAGCGCCCATCAGGACATGCAGATGGTGGTGGTGCCACTGCAATTCGCCAACGGCCGCTTCGTGGCACAAGTGCTGGTGGATGAACAGGACAAGGTGGCTGGTCTGATGTTGCGACCCGCGGCTGCCGGGAAGGCGCCGCCAGCGCCCGTGGACGCCCGTTATCGCGAGCTGGAATTCAGCGTGCCGCAAGTGCGTGGCGCGCTGCCTGGCACGTTGTCTCTTCCCGACGGCAAGGGACCATTCCCCACGGTGGTGCTGGTGCATGGCTCAGGGCCGCAGGATCGCGACGAGACCATTGGACCCAATCGTCCGTTCCTGGACATCGCGCGCGGACTCGCCGCACAGGGCATCGCTGTGCTGCGTTACGACAAGCGTACCTATGCGCGTCCCCAGGATTTCCATGGCGATTTCAGCGTCGATGACGAGACTACCGATGATGCTGTCGCTGCGCTGACGGCGCTGGCGGCCGATCCGCGCATCGACGGCAAGCGTGTATTCGTGATGGGCCACAGCCAAGGTGGCATGCTGGCACCACGCATCGCCCAGCAGCGGCCAGGGACCAAGGGCGTGATTCTCTGGTCCACACCTGCGCGCAGCCTGCTGCAGCTGCTACCGGAACAGAACCGGCGCCTGCTCACTGTTGATGGACAACTCAGTCCGGAAGCACAGGCGCAGCTGACGACACTGGACACGCAGATCGCTGCTGCCTTGGGTGAGCCGAAGGTAGCGGCCAGCGAGCTTCCCCTTGGCGTGCCGCAATCCTTCTGGAAGAGCATCGAAGCGGTGGATGCACGCAGCGACGCGAAGGCACTCGGAAAACCAGTGCTGCTGCTGCACGGCGGGCGCGACTTCCAGGTGACGGCTACGGACTGGCAGCTGTGGCATGAAGCATTGGACGGGCACGGGGAGGCGCAACTGAAGGAGTATCCGGCGCTCAACCATCTCGGTATTGCGGGCTCCGGTCCTGCCTCGATTCAGGAATATTCGCAATCTGGTCAGGTCGATCCACAGTTGATCGAGGATGTCGCCCATTGGGTGAAAGCCCAGCAATAAGGCGTGGTTACGAGGCAAAGCTGATGACTTATTTATTAATTAGGTACAGCCTATTCATTCTGATTGGAATGACTGCAAGTAGCTGCGCTTCTCGTAAAGATTTCGTCGATCAAATGATGATATTGCCGGCGAATTCTAGTTATGTAGAAGTTGAAAAAAATCAACGATTTATTATGGCTGTACCAATCAATAGCCCGACTCCAGCATTTCCGTTAGACGGTCACAGCGGGTTGAATGATGCAACGATATGCTCTCGCTTCGTAGTCACCGAAGACGGACGAGTCCGAGATATCGAGCAGATTGATGATGCGCCAAACTGCATGGCGCTCGGCCGCATGGGCGGCGACGTGTTCATGGGTCAGGTTCGCAAGGCATTAGAGCAGTGGACCTACTTTGGTGCGGCCATCTGCGAATTTGAAGCCTCTGAAGATGAGTGTCGTGATGGACACGGATCCTTACGTCCTTTGTCGATTCGTCTAGCTTACCGATTTAATTTCTCTACAAAAAACGGACGCCGTGCGGTGACCTTCGCCAAGGAAAGCTAACCAATAGTGCCTGCACTACCGCACCGCTCGCTGGTAAGTTCTACAGCGCGGCCATCTGGTCCCGCATCGCCTGTTCCTGCGCCCGCGTGGTGTCGTCGGCACCAGCGGCGCAAGCAAGAACCGGCTTCAGCAAGTCGACAGGCAGGGTCGTAACCTCCGTTAGAATCCCGGCCTCGAGAGAACGTGCCATGTCGACAGCATCGGCATCATCCAGCCTGCGCAGGTCCAGCCAGCTCTTCTTGTCCAGCCCGTTGGCGGCATCCAGTATGCCCAGATAGAAGCCCGGATACGGGTCGCCATGATGACAAGGAGGCTGTTCCGGGCGAACGGCCGCATGTCGACTGGTCAGCAGGCGCACCACCCAGTCTCCGCCACGCATCGGCGCCAGCAGCGCCAGGAATTTGGGTCGGTACTCGCCCGTGTCGGTATCGAGATAGAAGCGCGAGTGAAGAAGAACGGTTCCCGGCGCCAGATCTACAGGCACGTGGTGCATGCTCTTCAAGCCGCCTGTGCGGCTTCGATGGCCTCGTATTCAGCAGCCGCCTGCAAAACAGCTTCCCGATCAGGCGCATTCTCGGAAATGGCCAGCGCGTAAGGGATGGCGGCGTCGTTACCTTTCCCGTCGGCCCATACCTTGGCCCATGCGCCATTTTCGGCATGGGTGACGTCGATCATCTTCTCGGACAACACGCCGGCGTACTCGGTGGCTAGACCTTCCAAGATACGTAATTCACGCTTGCTGAAATGCTCGTCATTGAACGGCTGCAGAGGCACGACCTTCTCGCGCCAGAAATCGATGACCTGCTCGGGGACAATGCGGATCGCCGCCGCCATGTCGTCTTCCAGCGCATCCCATTGCTGCACCAGCTGGGCCGGCACCGGTCCCATCTTCCACGCACGATACTCCAGCCCCGTCACGCTACGACCGGTCCGGCGGAAATGCTCGAAGTCCAGCAGGTACAGCAGCTTGAACAGCTTGATCTTGCCGAGCGCAGCGGTGTTGTGGGCGAAGTAGAGTATCGCCTGGATGAATTTTTCGCGGTTTCGATTCTGCAACATGGGAGTGCCCCGATGTGCGGTAGCCTTGATATACAAGGCGGATGCCCTTCAGATGGTGCGCGTCGGGACAGGTTTCAACGTGTAGGCAGTATCCCGCACCGCTTCGATTCAGGTCAAATCGCTTTTATTCATCGCACCGAGATGCGGTCGCCTTGGTCACCTGCGCTTCGATGATCATCTTGGACACGCCCTCGCGTATATCCAATGCGAGGTACTTGGGCTCTCACGCCGTAATGGCCTGGGATGCGAAGACCCTCGACTCCAAGACAAAGGGTCTCTTCTGGGAATTTATCCAGTAGTTCGTACGGGGCTGGGGTCCAATAAGTAGTAAGACCAGCCCATGGTAGCTGGGTAAGCATAGGTTGATCCTGCTGGGCAACCATAAGTTTTGCCAAAAGCGCCCTGTACAGATCAACCTACAGTTGCGTAGCAAACATAAGTTGGCAGCGTCCTTCGCAAAAACTATTTTAAATCAATAAGTTACAGATCCTGAAGTCGGCGCTCCGGCATAGCGTTCAAGCTTTGGTTGCCTCACTCCAGAGATAGGCATGCTCGCGAGGGACGTACCATCAGGGACACACGGCCTGGGCACCCGACAATTGCCCGCGAGGGTGCCGCGTGGCGGTATGCGGTATGCGGTGGGCAGTGGACTCTCGCCGACCCCAGGGGGCGCTGCCGGAAAGAAGTATGAAGGGGAGAGTGCTTTCCCCTTGTCCCAGCAAGTGATAGGTTTACGAGACGCTTTCATCACATGAAAGCACCCGGCGCCGGGGATGCTGCGTCCGACGTTAACAGCGCGCTCAACTTAGTAGAACCATCCCTCGTCTGAAGGCCTGGGTACTTAAACGGACGATACCCACTGGCTGATTTTTCAGAGGAGTTGTCATGTCTACTGATTCCGTTTTATCAACCGTTGACCTGGTCCGCCGAGCAGTCGCCCCAAAAAAGGGGATGAGCAAAGCACGCGACGCTATCGCCTACATGCTGTACGGACGTACTTTCTCCACGGCGATGGTTGCCAGTACCCAGGGCAAGCTCCCTGCCGCTCGAGTTGATCGTGATGTGCTTGAACAGCTGTCTTCGAAGTACGGAAGCTGGGTCTTCGCTGCTTCAGACCTCGCCGAGCAACTGCTTGCCCCTTCGCGACTGCCGTGCAAGGCCCTGTCCTATTGGGACATTGTGGATATCTGCTGTATTGCCGAAGAGCGAGATCGGGTCCAAATGGATCACGTCGAAACAGAAGGCGAGTTTGCTGGCAGCATGAGCCTCACGGGATTCCGGGCGGGGATGCCATTGCGGAACGCTCTCCAGAACCGCCTCGCCAAGCTGGCCCCGGAGGCACTGATCGAGCTCAAGGCAATAGTGTGGATTGGCCGCGGTGACGCCAGTCGATATGACCTCGCGCTTTCTCACGCTGGCCAACACACGGCAGGGGATGTGCAGTACTTGGCGGCCAAGGCACCTCTGCACAAGTACCTGCGCAAGGGCGTTGAGAAGCTCAACCGTCGCGCAGCGAGCGTCAGTCGCTAGTTCAACTGGGCGGCGGGCAACCTCCGTCGCCCGGTTCTGGCTCAAACCCTGCGGCCGCAGGGCTCCTTTCCAACTCACGGAGCCGGCGGTCCCGAATGCGTGGTTCCACGTTCCAACGCGGCTCCGCATGGCCGGGCTGATGCCACAGGCGTTGATCATTCGCGAGACTGCCAAGCCGATACCGCAGCCGGGCGAGGTTGTCGTACGTGTTCACGCCAGCGGCGTGAATCCTATTGAATACAAGATCAGACAGGGCGTTGCGCCCTACGCGATGCCAGAACTTCCTGCTGTACTGGGCATCGACACGGCCGACACCGTTGCTGGCGTGGGCGACTTAGTTCTGGGCTTCAAGCCTGGTGACGAGGTCCTCGGCATGGGTACCGGCTAGAGAGTAAGAAGGGATGACCTACGGAGTTCCAATGCTGACAGGCATCGCAGGGTTTCATCTGCTCATCCAAGTGATGCCAGCGTGCTCGCATGCACCCCAATCGCAGGGGGCGCCGTCTAGCGACGTGATCGCGCGCCCTAGATGATGGGCGCCCGGGTGCCGCGTCGCTCAATATGCATCAGTTAGTTGATCCACCGTAGCCATTGAACGGCCCTTGGAGGCTGTATTCGTTGACCGGGTGGCCGGCGGTGTTCATCGTGGCGTGTTGCCTTACATGGACGAGGCGATTGACAACCAGGTGGTCGATACCGGCCGCAACGTCGCGAGGAGGCAAGGACATGGCCTCCACAAGCTTCCGGTGGGAGATGAGCGTATTGGAGTTGCCATTCGAGCGGCTCTCAAGCAGCTTCAGATAGATCTTCAACGCAGCCAGGACCGTCACGCCTCGATTTGGCAACTGCTGCATTGCCTTGATTGCCAAGTCCACAGGGACCTTGGTCCAGCGCTTGTCCTCCGCGCTGGGGACCTGTGTGAAGCGATTTCGATATCCGCTGTTGTCAAATTTCAAGACGCCCCTTTCCGCCAGGGTCTCCACAGCTGGCAGGAGCATTGGGCGGGACAAGCCAGTCAGGTGAGCCAGACGATCGTTGGTGATTTCGCTTGATCGGGTGGTGAAGTCCACCTCGATCGCCACCGCGATGAAGACCTTCATCGCTGCGATGTGCCTTCCGGTCAGCTTGTTGGCTCCACCTCGCAAGGGGCCAAGGGCCAGAGGCCCTACAGGCCATGAATGGAAGCTTCCCCAGGCACTCACTTGTCATCCTTATTACGCATGACCTTGCCGAGGATATGGACGACCTTCCAGGCCAATGCGAAGGCGCAGAGAGCCAAGACAAAAATTGCGCATGCAGCGGGGTTGATGGCGCCGAACTGCTGAACGAATTGTTCCACGAAAGTGTTCCACGTTAGGGTGTGCTTTAAATTAAAGAGCACGGTTGGTGGAGCATCTAGATAGAGCGATCATCTATCTCTTGGACAACAGATGCCTCTGCCCTTGGGACACAAGGCTTCTGACGGATAAATCGACACAGAACATAGTAAACGAGGAAGCATCAGATGACTCTACCGTTTACTGTCTAGGGTCCAGCTGGCCCTGGTGTGCGCAAAATCTGCTTCCTAGATCCGGTCTACGCCGTCTCCTGACAGGCGGCATAGGTGCCGCTGCAACGCAAATTGCTTCGTGCCTAGCGCCAATGTCCGCCCGCAGCTCTTGCTGGCGCAACTCAATTGACGCTGTTTGAGGCGGAAGGACAAAAGCTGTGATAGGGAATTTCCATCGTGAAATCGCCCGAATCCGGCTTCGACAAGGAATTTTCGCTGACGATTGGCTAAAACTGAGTACTTTTAAAGGAACTTATCCCGGATGTTTGCCGACTTTGGCCGGACTTGGGCGAGGATCGCCACTCGCACTGGCCAAAAGTAATGCCCCGCCGGAATGGCCCTAGGACGCGCTGTGTGCAATTCCAAAGCAATTGCTAATCAGGATAAGTCGGTGGGGCTGGAATCGCCGCCACGGGCCAAATAGACGGCTTAACGTTAAGATTTGTATGCGACCTACCGAAATCGCTTGACTGAACCGAGTCGCCTCGGTTAATGTTTGGTCAAGGGTACGATACGCCCACGAAAAAACCCCCGCTGTTTAGGGCGAGGGTCAGTTCTTTAACAATGTAGACGTCACCGAGGGTCGCGTTGGCGCGCGATTCCTAGGTAACAAGGCCGGGGACAGGAGCGAGTGCCAGAGGGGACTCACCTGTCAGACTGCCAAGTACCGTCTTGTCGTTTGGCTTCGACTGGACAATGGTTCCACGGTTGACCGAAGTGTGTCAATAACACGCCCGGGCGACCTGGAGCTCTCTTGGCGAGACCGCGCTCCTCTCACCTTCTCCGAAGGAGAGAGCTATGCGTACCAAGAATGTACCGGTACGTGCTTACACCCGCCGTCGATTCGGCCGTGTGGAACACGTCATCCGTCATTACCGCTCCCATCCGCGCCGCTAAGGGCTGATAGGAAGGCCCCGGACCCAGTCATTGGGTCCGGGTGCCCAGGACTTGGAGCAGAGCATCTTCTGGAGAGATCTCGCAAAAAGGATCAGATATGTCCAGTAAGAAGGGCCCCGCGGACTTCCGCAGCTCGGAGACTGGCCGGTTTGTGACCGAGCGCTTCGCGGAGAAACACCCGCGCACCACTCAAAAGGAACACAACCGTCCGTCGCCGCCGCCCACCAAGAAGAAGTGATGATGAATGAAGGGCCCGCATTGTTGCGGGCCCTTTTTTTGGACTGCGGCTCACGCAGGCGCAACTACGGCAGTTGGATGTATTCCCCGCCTGGATCGGTCGAACCTGGTCAAAGTGATCAGTCCCGCCTTTACCATCCCCGAAACCAGCCAATGGACCGCCTCAATGCCCATCAAACAGACGCGCGGCCCTCAGGTCGGGAGGTGCAGCATCTGTGGCGAGGTCGGCCCGCTGACCGTGGACCACTGTCCACCCAAGGGATGGGCCCCGCGCGTTCCACTGCGTGTCTCCGAAGTGATGGCTCCCTATCGCGACGGGTCAAACTTCCGGTACCAGAAGTTCAACAATGGCGTTCAGTTCAGATCGCTCTGCGAGCATTGCAACCGAGACATCCTTGGTACCCGCTATGACCCTGAACTGATCTTCCTGGTGGAGAAGGTGACTGCGCTGACTGCATCGGTACTTCACATTCCGGCTCTCCAGCACGTGCGCATACGGCCGCAACGCATCATGCGCTCGGTGATCGGCCACCTGTGTTCCCAAGGTGTTGATCGGTTCAACAAGGGGGAGCTGACAGATGTCCTGAAGAACTACCTTACCGATCCCTCGGCAAAATTCCCACAATCTCTGAGTCTGTGCTACTGGCTTTTCCCGCATCCAGGCGTCGTGCTGACCAGGGACTACTCCATCACGCGTCTGGGATACGGTGGTGCGAGCATGCTCTGGCTAATGAAGTGCTTCCCGCTAGGATTCGCGTTGATCAATCGAGGGTACGTGTTTGATGGCGTCCCGCCTCAGATGTTGATGGACGACTTCGGACATCTTGGTGATGATGACGAGGCCGAGCTGCCAATTGCTCTCATCGGATACCCCCCCACGCAACTTCCCTGAGCATCCCGGCAACAATTCGGCAATCTTGGCAGGGGCCCAGTCGACCTTAGCGAACGTCAGTCCACCCCGGCCAGTAGACCTCTCAAGGCTGAAGAAGTAGCCGGTCGCGATGCGGGCTTGAGATGATGCTAGAGCCTCAATCTACTGATGAACGTTTGGTCCGAGGGTGCGGGAGGGACTTCCATGCTCCGGACTTAAAATCCGCTCACGCAGATTATGTGGTGATAAGTACTACTGCCTCTAATAAGGAAAAACATATGAGCGCAGTAAAGAATATCCTCAAAAATCTCAGTATTAAAAACAGTTTCAATGGAAACATCGTCAGCATCAGGGTCACGCTTTCTAGCGTCATCATCAGCGTAGTTCTTGCCTGTTCCCCTCAGTCATCTGTGGGCGCTCAGTTCGAGCTTTGCTCGGTGCAAGAATCTGTGTCCAGCGGCGAGGGGGAACCGCCTGCAGGCCAAGTTGCGCAGCAGGCTCGAACAAGCAAGAGCACCTGCCATAGTGCGGGAA
>JAFAFF010000120.1 GCA_023423605.1 Pseudomonadota bacterium | reverse complement strand
CCTGGAAATGCCATGTCCGCCGTTGAATCCATCGCGTCCTCGTCGTTGTCTCCCGCCGATTGGACGCCGGAAAGCTGGCGCGCCAGGCCCGCCCTGCAGATGCCGAGCTACCCCGACCCGCTGGCGCTGGATGCCGCCCTGCATGCATTGCGTCGGCTGCCGCCGCTGGTCACCTCCTGGGAGATCCTGTCGCTGAAGCAGCAGCTGGCCGAGGCCCAGGAAGGCAAGCGCTTCCTGCTGCAGGGCGGCGATTGCGCGGAAAATTTCAGCGATTGCGAATCCGGGATGATCTCCAACCGGCTCAAGGTGCTGCTGCAGATGAGCCTGGTGCTGGTGCATGGGCTGCGCAAGCCGGTGATCCGCGTGGGACGCTTCGCCGGCCAGTACGCCAAGCCGCGTTCGGCCGATACCGAAACCCGTGACGGCGTGACCCTGCCGAGTTATCGCGGCGATGTGGTGAACGGTCCGGTGTTCACCGAAGCGGCGCGGCGGCCGGATCCACAGCGGATGCTGCAGGCCCACGCGCATTCGGCGATGACGATGAATTTCGTGCGGGCATTGATCGACGGCGGCTTCGCCGACCTGCACCATCCGGAATACTGGAACCTGGATTGGGTGCCGCATTCGCCGCTGGCGGCCGAATACCAGAAGATGGTGTCCTCCATCGAGGATGCCGTGCGCTTCATGGAGACCATTTCCGGCACGCGCGTGCACAACCTCAAGCGGGTGGATTTCTACACCTCGCACGAGGCGCTGCTGCTGCCCTACGAGGAGGCGCTGACCCGCCAGGTGCCGCGCCAGCAGGGCTGGCTGAACCTCAGCACGCATTACCCGTGGATCGGCATGCGCACGGCCGCGCTCGACGGTGCGCACGTGGAATACCTGCGCGGCGTGCGCAACCCGGTCGCGATCAAGATCGGGCCCTCGGTGCAGCCGGACCAGATGCTGCGCCTGATGGACGTGCTCAATCCGGATGATGAGCCGGGCCGGCTGACCTTCATCCATCGCATGGGCGCGGCGCAGGTGGAAGCAACGCTGCCACCGTTGCTGGACGCAGTGAAGCGCGACGGCCGACGCGTGCTGTGGGTCTGCGATGCCATGCATGGCAATACCGAGAGCACGCAGAACGGCTACAAGACGCGACGCTTCGACAACATCCGCCGCGAAGTGGAGCTGTCCTTCGACCTGCATGCGGCGGCAGGAACGCGGCTGGGCGGCGTGCACCTGGAACTGACGGGCGAGGATGTCACCGAATGCACCGGCGGCGCGCGCGAGCTGACCGAACGGGATCTGGAGCGCGCCTACCGCTCATCGGTCGATCCGCGCCTGAACTACGAACAATCGCTGGAGATCGCGCTGGCCATCGTGCGCAGGCAGGGTGTCGACGCAACGCTTACGAACGGCTGACGGCACGCTCATGCCTGCTGCGCAACCCTGTTGTTTTGTGGTTGCGACGAGGCGGGCATGACGTGGAACTGGAATCACGCTCAGGCGTACCTGTGGCCGATCGCACTGGCGATCGTGGTGGGCGGCATCGGGGCGTGGGTGATCCTGCGCATCTACCACCATCTTGAAGGGCGTGACCGTCGGCGTGCGCGCATCGGGCGGGTCATCGGCCTTCCGCTGGCCATTGCCCTGCCGCTGCTGCTGCTGGTGCCGGCACTGGAGGCGACGCCCCTGCGCGATCCGCTGCTGGCCAGCCTGCAGCGCATCCTGCACATCGGCCTGATGGCATGTTTCATCTGGTTGCTGGTGCGTGCGGTGGCCGCCGGCGAGCGGGCGATCCTGCGCAGCAACCCGATCGATGTGGCCGACAACCTGGAAGCGCGGCGCATCCAGACCCAGGCCCGCGTGCTCAGCCGGGTGCTGATTGGCGCGATCATCGTGCTGGGCGCCTCGATGGTGCTGCTCACCTTCCCGGTGGTGAGGCAGATCGGTACGGCCCTGCTGGCCTCGGCCGGCATCATCGGTCTGGTGGCCGGCATCGCCGCCAAGCCGGTGTTCGGCAACCTGATCGCCGGCCTGCAGATCGCCCTGACCCAGCCCATCCGGCTCGATGATGTGGTGATCGTGGAAGGGGAGTGGGGCCGCATCGAGGAGATCGGCAGCAGCTACGTCGTGGTGCGGATATGGGATGAGCGTCGTATGGTGGTGCCGCTGACCTGGTTCATCGAGAACCCGTTCCAGAACTGGACGCGACGCAGTGCCGACCTGCTGGGCACGGCATTCCTGTGGCTGGACTATCGCGCGCCGATTGCCGCCATCCGCGCGGAGCTGGAACGCATCTGCAGGGACGCTCCCTTGTGGGATGGCCGCGTCTGCGTGACCCAGGTGACGGAAACCAGCGAGCAGACCGTGCAGGTGCGCCTGCTGGTCAGTGCGCGCAACTCCGGGGACGCCTTCGACCTGCGCTGCCTGGTGCGCGAACGCATGCTGGATTTCCTCGCCCGCGAGCATCCGCAGGCGTTGCCGCGGCTGCGTGCGCAGGTGGAGGAAGCGGCCGGGCCGCCAGCGCTGCGGCGTGGCGCACGGGCGGCATCGGCCGAGGACGTGCGTTCGCCGGGGGCGGAGGATGGCGAGCCCGCCATCGAACCGGAACAGGGCTGACCGGCTGGGCCGCGCGTGCGTGAAGACGCCTGTCAGCGGTCGATCAGTGGTGGCCGCCGGGCCATGGTGCGCTGTTCGTAGGCGTACGCCAGCTCGATCAGGCGGGGTTCGCTCCATGCGGTACCCATGAACAGCAGGCCGACCGGCAGGCCATCCACATGGCCCATCGGCACGCTCAGGCTGGGATAACCGGCGACCGCAGCGGCGCTGTAGTTGCCGCCCGGGAAGGCATCGCCGCCCGGCGTATCGATACGCCACGCCAGGCCCGTGGTCGGCGCCACCAGCGCATCCAGGCGGTGCGCACGCAGCAGCGCATCGATGCCCTGTTCACCGGCCAGGCGACGGGCCTGGCGGCGTGCCTGGAGGTAGCCGGCATCGCCCAGCGTGCCCGCCGTGGCTGACGCTTCCAGAAGCTGCTGGCCGAACAGCGGCAGTTCGTCGCGTTCATGCCTGCGATTGAACGCAATCAACTGTTCAAGCGAGCGTACCGGCGCCTTGCCACGCTGCAGATAGCGTTCCAGACCGGCCTTGAATTCGAACCGCAGCATGATCTGCTCGTCATCGTTCCAACGGCTTTCATCCAGTGCCGGCACGCGTACCACGGTGGCACCGGCGCGCTGCAGCTCCTCGATGGCGCGCTCCATCAGGCTGCCGATGCCTGGTTGCCGGGCCAGTGGTTCGTCGAGGACGCCGATACGCGCGCCCTGCAGGCCGGCAGGGTCCAGGCGTGCGGTGTAGTCATAGACGGCGCGGCCCGGCATGGCGGCGGTCGCAGGATCGGCGTCATCGCGCCCGGCGATGGCGGTCAGCACCAGGGCGGCGTCGGCCACCGAGCGGGTGATCGGTCCGGCGGTGTCCTGGCTGAAGGAGATCGGCACGATGCCGTCGCGGCTGACCAGTCCCACCGTCGGCTTGAGTCCCACCACGCCGTTCATGGCCGCCGGACAGACGATGCTGCCGTCGGTTTCGGTGCCGATCGAGACGACGGCCAGGTTGGCGGACATGGCCACCGCACTGCCGCTGCTGGAGCCACAGGGGCTGTGGCTGGGCCGGTAGGGGTTGCGCGTCTGTCCGCCGCGTGCGCTCCAGCCGGACACCGACGCGGTGCCCCGGTAATTGGCCCATTCGCTCAGGTTGGTCTTGCCGATGATCACCGCGCCTGCGGCGCGCAACCGGCGTACCAGGAAGGCATCGTCGGGATGGTAACCGGTCATCGCCAGCGAGCCGGCGGTCGTGCTCATCGGGCGGGCGTCGATGTTGTCCTTCACCAGTACCGGGATGCCGTGCAGGGGGCCACGCACGCGTCCGGCGCGCCGTTCGCGGTCGCGGGCGTCCGCTTCCTTCAGGGCGGCCGGGTTCAATTCGATGACCGCGCGCAGGCGTGGTCCGCTCCGGTCCAGCAGCGCGATCCGCTGCAGGTAAGCGCGGGTCAGGGTGCTGCTGTCCAGTTCGTGGGCCGCCATCAGTGCCTGCAGGCCGGCCACGTCGGCTTCGGCGAATGCGAAGGGAACCGCGCTGGGGGATGGCCGTGAAGGCGTGGCAGGCATCTGCGTGGGCGGCGCGGCGAACGCGCAGGGCAGCACTGCCAGGGTCAGCAGGGCGCGCAGGGTCAGGTAGGGAAGCAGCGTGCGGATGGGGCGCATGGGTCGGTGGCAGGGGGCCACACCAGTGTATCCCGAGGCTGTCAGTGTTTCCGCTTGCGGATGTCGCGCGCCAGCACGTAAACCACCAGCAGGTTCACCAGCAGCACGGTCCACGACGCCCAGCCGGGATGACGGACGATGGCGTATACGTCGAAGGGGAGATAGATGCCGGCCGACACGCAACCCAGCCAGGAGGCCCAGCGCCTGGCGCGCCACAGGCCCCAGGCTTCCACCACGTGCAGCAGGGCATAGGCGAGCATGGCCGCGGCAGCCAGGTGCACCGCATCGGGGCTGATCATGTTCAGCAGCGAGGGCAGGGTACCGTGATCCGGGTCCAGGCTGAAACGCCGGATCAGGGCATCGATCCCGTTGCGCAGGGGCTGCGGACCGAGCATTTCCAGCCCGGTCGCCGCCAACAGCGCAAGCACCGCCTTGCCCGCTTCGAGCAGGGCGATGACATGCAGTCCCGGATGCCGTTTCGGATCCGGGTTGTAAGCCGCTTCGCTCACGGTCCGGCTCAGCCGCCGCGCGAGGCCTTCTTGCGGTCGCTTTCGGTCAGGAACTTCTTGCGCAGGCGGATCTCCTTCGGGGTGATCTCGACCAGCTCGTCGTCCTCGATGAAGTCCAGGGCCTGTTCCAGCGAGTACTTGATCGCCGGAGTCAGCTGGATCGCATCGTCCTTGCCCGAAGCGCGCATGTTGGTCAGCGGCTTGGTCTTGATCGCGTTGACGGTCAGGTCGTTGTCCTTGGAGTGGATGCCGACCAGCTGGCCTTCATACACGTTGTCGCCTTCAGCAGCGAAGAGCTTGCCGCGCTCCTGCAGCGGGCCCAGCGAGTAGGCCGGAGTGACGCCCGGGGCATTGG
>JAFAFF010000137.1 GCA_023423605.1 Pseudomonadota bacterium | reverse complement strand
TGCGGATGGACAAGCTCACCTCGCGTTTCCAGCAGGCGCTGGCGGACGCGCAGTCGCTGGCCGTGGGCCGCGACAATTCCATTGTCGAACCTGTGCACGTGTTCAGCGCGCTGTTCGACCAGGCCGGTGGCAGCACCCGGCCGCTGCTGGCGCAGGCGGGTGTCAACGTGACCGTGTTGCGCGAACGCCTGGATGAAGCGCTGGCGGCGTTGCCGAAGGTGTCCGGCCAGGCCGGCAACCTGTCCATCGGCAATGACCTGACCCGCCTGCTCAACCACACCGACAAGCTGGCCCAGCAGCAGGGCGATGCCTTCATCGCCAGCGAATGGTTCGTGCTGGCGGCACTGGAGGACGGCGGCAGCCTGGGCATGGCGCTGCGTGCGGCCGGTGCCGACAAGGCGCGGCTGCAGGCCGCCATCGACAAACTGCGAGGTGGCGAGAAGGTGCAGTCGGAAAGTGCCGAAGACCAGCGCCAGGCGCTGGAGAAATACACCATCGACCTCACCGCACGCGCCGAGAGCGGCAAGCTGGATCCGGTGATCGGGCGCGACGAGGAAATCCGCCGCACCATCCAGGTGCTGCAGCGGCGCACCAAGAACAACCCGGTGCTGATCGGCGAGCCCGGCGTCGGCAAGACCGCGATCGTCGAGGGCCTGGCGCAGCGCATCATCAACGACGAAGTGCCCGAAGGCCTGCGCGGCAAGCGCGTGCTGTCGCTGGACATGGGCGCGCTCATCGCCGGTGCGAAGTTCCGCGGCGAATTCGAAGAGCGCCTGAAGGGCGTGTTGAACGACCTGGCCAAGAGCGAGGGACAGGTGATCCTGTTCATCGACGAGCTGCACACCATGGTCGGCGCCGGCAAGGCCGACGGTGCGATGGATGCGGGCAACATGCTCAAGCCGGCGCTGGCGCGTGGCGAACTGCATTGCGTGGGTGCCACCACGCTGGACGAATATCGCCAGTACATCGAGAAGGATGCTGCGCTGGAGCGCCGCTTCCAGAAGGTGCTGGTCGGCGAGCCGAGCGTGGAGGACACCATCGCCATCCTGCGTGGCCTGAAGGAAAAGTATGCCGTGCACCATGGCGTGGAGATCACCGATCCGGCCATCGTCGCCGCGGCCACGCTGTCCAACCGCTACATCACCGACCGCCAGCTGCCGGACAAGGCCATCGATCTGATGGACGAAGCGGCGTCGCGCATCCGCATGGAGATCGATTCCAAGCCGGAGGAACTGGACCGCCTGGAACGCCGGGTGATCCAGCTGAAGATCCAGCGCGAGATGCTGAAGAAGGAAAAGGACGATGCGTCGCGCCAACGCCTGGCCGACCTGGAGAACGACATCGAGGCGCTGGAGCGCGAGTTCTCCGACCTGAACGAAATCTGGAAATCGGAAAAGGCCGCGCTGCAGGGAACCACGAAGATCAAGGAGCAGATCGAGCAGGCACGTCTGGATCTGGAAGCCGCACAGCGTCGCCAGGATTTCGGGCGCATGAGCGAGATCCAGTACGGACAGCTGCCGCAGCTGGAAAAACAGCTGGCGGCGGCCCAGGAGGCGGAGAATACGGAGTTCAAGCTGGTGCAGGACCGCGTCACCGCCGAGGAGATTGCCGAAGTGGTCTCGCGCTGGACCGGTATTCCGGTCAACCGCATGCTGGAAGGCGAACGCGAGAAGCTGCTGCGCATGGAAGACATGCTGCACCAGCGCGTGGTGGGCCAGGAAGAGGCGATCAAGGTGGTGTCCGATGCGGTGCGTCGTTCACGCGCCGGCCTGTCCGACCCCAACCGGCCGAGCGGTTCGTTCCTGTTCCTGGGGCCGACCGGTGTCGGCAAGACCGAGCTGTGCAAATCGCTGGCCGAATTCCTGTTCGACAGCGGCGACGCGATGATCCGCATCGACATGAGCGAGTTCATGGAGAAGCACAGCGTCGCCCGCCTGATCGGTGCGCCCCCGGGCTATGTGGGCTACGAGGAAGGTGGCTACCTGACCGAAGCCGTGCGTCGCCGTCCGTATTCGCTGATCCTGCTGGACGAGGTGGAGAAGGCGCATCCGGATGTCTTCAACATCCTGTTGCAGGTTCTGGATGATGGCCGCCTGACGGACGGCCAGGGACGCACGGTCGACTTCCGCAACACGGTCATCGTGATGACCTCCAACCTGGGGTCGCACCAGATCCAGGACATGGGCAGCGATGATTCGGCGGAGGCCTACACGCAGATGAAGGCAGCGGTGATGGGCGTGGTGCAGGCCCACTTCCGGCCGGAGTTCATCAACCGCCTGGACGACATCGTGGTGTTCCATCCGCTGGACAAGCCGCAGATCAAGCAGATCGCGCGGATCCAGATGCGTGGCCTGGAATCGCGGCTGGCCGAGCGCGGCCTGAAGCTGCAGGTGGGCGATGCGGCCTTTGATCTGCTTGCCAACGTCGGCTTCGATCCGATCTACGGTGCGCGTCCGCTGAAGCGTGCCATCCAGGCGCAGCTGGAAAATCCGCTGGCGCAGAAGATCCTCGCGGGCGAGTTCGGCAATGGCGACGTCATCGCCGTGGACGCGGCGGGTGGGCACCTGGTGTTCAGCGCCGGCTGAGGGCAGGGCCGGTCCGCAGCAGGCGCCGGATGCAGACCGGCGCCTGCGGGCAGGCGGTGATCAGCGGCGCGGGATCACAGGAAATGGACGCGCTCGCCTTCTGGACGCGCCATCGGATCCCCTGGTGAGCAGTTGAATGCCCGCGCGAATGCCGGCAGGTTCGACGGCGCGCCATTCGCGCGTACGCTCGCTGGCACGTGGGTGTCGGTCTGCATGTCCAGCTCGGTCCGTTCCGGTGTCGCGAGCTGGCGCCAGCTGAAGGCGAAGTTGGCGAAGAACCGCTGTTCGCGGGTCATCCCCTCGATCATCGGATCCGGGGTGCCTGCAGTGGCCTGCTGCATGGCGTCGAACGCAAGCGACAACCCGCCCAGATCGGCCAGGTTCTCGTCCAGTGTCAGGTAACCGTCCACATTCCTGTCGCCGACGCGATACTGGCTGAACTGCGTGGCCAGGCGCTCTGCCAAGGCGTTGAAGCGGGTGCGGTCCTGCTGCGTCCACCAGTCCCGCAGCCTGCCTTCTGCATCGATGCTGCTGCCGAAGGAGTCGAAACCGTGCGCCATCTCGTGACCCAGCACCACGCCTATACCCCCGTAGTTCAGTGCATCGTCGGCGTCGACGTCGAAGAACGGTGGCTGCAGCAGCGCTGCGGGCAGCACGATGTGGTTCTGGCTTGTATCCAGGTAGGCATCCGCGGTCTGCGCGGTCATCTTCCAGATGCTGGCGTCCACCGGCTGGCCGACCGTGGCGATGTTGCGACGATGGCTGAAGGCGCGGGATGCCTGCACGTCGTGCAGGAACGTTTCTCCCTGCGTTGTCGCGCCTTCCCAGCTGAGCCAGTGTGCGGGCTGGCCGGTCTCCACGACGAGTGCCTGCGCCTTGCGCAGCGCTTCGGCGCGCGTGCTTCCCTGCATCCAGTCGGCGTTGGCGAGATGTTCCCGGAGTACGCCGGACAGCGTGGTGGTCATGTTGGCCATGCGCTGTGATGCATGGGAGGAGTGAGCGGCACTGACGAACATCGGGCTGAGGGCGTCGCCGGCACAGCGCTCGATGATGTCCAGGACCCTCGCCCAGCGCGGTATCGGGCTGACACGTCCCTTCAATACACCGTCGTGGAATGCGGCGTGGTTCGCGACGAATGTGGTGCCCAGGCAGGGAGCGGCACGGTCCACGGCATGGAAGCGAAGATAGGCTTTCCAGGCCTGCAGCGGCGTACCGCCCAGCAAGGCATCCAACCGCTCGAAGAAGCGTGGCATGCCGAGCGAGAACGTGGCGGGCGCCTGCATCAGGTGCGCATCGAACAGGCCTTGCCAGTGGATTGCCGGGGTATGCGCGGCGGCTGTCGTAAGGTTGACCGGGTTGTAGTACTGGGCCATGTCGGTGGCCAGCACCGCGAATGGTTCGGAAACGTCGGCAAGCGCGTGTTCCAGTGCGATGACATCAGCGGCGGCGATGGCGGCATCGTCAGCCGACATGCCCGACAGCTGCAGGGTGCGCATGACATGGGCCTGGTAAGCCGCCAGTACGGGCAGTTTTTCCGGATCGCTGTACCAGGCGCTGTCCGGCAGGCCCAGTCCGCCCTGGCCCAGGTAGGCCATGTTGACCGATGGGTCTTCCAGATCGGGCAGGGCCGCGAAATCGAACAGCGGGTTGCTTCCCGAAGCAGTCGCGTTGAACAGATGACCCAGCAGCTGGTCGCGATTTTCCAGCCCGTCGATCGCCTGCAGTTCAGGCTGCAGCGGGCTGATGCCCTCCGCTTCGATCCGGCCTGCATCCATGCCGGCCCGCCACAGATCGCCGATGACCTTCTGGGCCGCATCCGGCGCCGGAAGCCCGGTGATCTCCTGTGCGATCTGATAACGAATCAGCAGTGATCGATCCCGCAGGTGATCGAACGTACCTTGCCGGGTGCGGCTGGCTTCCAGGGCATTCTGCGTTTCCCAGCGGGAATTCACGTGGGCACCCAGCGACTGGCAGGCAGGATGCGCGGGGTCCAGTTCGCTGGCGTTGAAGCGCAGGGGCTGCAGCAACTGCTGGATCTGTTCCGGCGTGGGGCCCTGGTCCGGATCGTGTCCGGCTGCAGGATCGGTGCTGGGCGGAGCATCCGGTGTCTGAAGAGGCGGCTGATCGGGCGGGCTGTCCGGTGTCTCGTGCGCTCCGCTGCCGAGCAGGCGGTTCACTACCAGGAAACCTGCGCCGAGCGCGCTCACGCCGACACCCACGGCGACGGCCATGCCACAGCGGCGGGGTGAGAGCGCGCACGCCGTGATCGTCGCATCGGCTGCCAGGTTGGCGACCTGGGGCGGGATTCCGGCTGACATCAAGGGATCGCTTGCCCCGTCCTGCGGCGCCGCTGCGAGGTTTTCCATCTCGATGGTGGTGGCACAGGCGCCCGGCAACAGCGCCGGCGAGCGGCCCTTTGGCAGCTCGATTCGGGGAGCGGAGTGGCGGGCGCTGTCCGGTACGACACTGCTGAGCAGCAGGAATCCGGTGAGCGCGTTGCTGACACCGCGCAGGTTCAGGCAATGCGCTGGCCGGCCATGACGCTGCTGCATACGGTGCACGTGCGAGAGCCCATCCAGGCCATGGCACCGGCGCTGGAAGTTGCCCTGGTGCGTGCGGGAGACAGTCAGATCCTGTGGCATGGCGTTGTCCTGGAGTCAGGGAGTGCTGGAGGAGGATGCGCTTTCGTTTGTCGCGGTCGTGGCCCATCCGCGAACGAAGGCGAGCAACGCCGTGGCGAAGTCGACCGCCATTCGTGGGTTGACGCGGTACAGGCGGTCACCGGCCGTGTGGATGAGTGTGCCGGACGCGTACTTCCAACGCTGGCGCAGGGCGCGATAGCCGTCCCACGCCTGGTCGGCGGCTTGCTCGGCTTGCCGGTAGCGTGTGAGATCGTCGGCGGTGAGGGTGACGCCGCCGCGCTGGTGTTCGCCGTAGGGTCGCCAGTCCACTGCGTTGACCGCTTCCTCGTAGTCGATCCGTGCCTGCTGGATATCGCGAAGCGCCCGTGCGTCGATGGCGCTCATCTGCGCCAGCCCGAGCGTGGGGATGGATGCGTTCTGGAAGCTCAGGTTGTCCGATGTCAACAGCAGCGGCTCACCGTCAGGCTGACGCACGAATCCGCGTGCATTGAAATGAGACTGCAGGTCATGGGATGCGATGTCCTCGGCGGGGCCGGGGGAAGGTCGGGCAAGGTACATCGGTGCCTTGCCGACGAAGTAATGCCCGGCCAGGGCATCGGAGCCGGACAGTACGTAGTTGTGGCCGCCGCGCCCGACCAGATCGACATTGATGACCAGGCTGGGACAGTCCTGTTGTTGCCTGCAGTGTTCGACGAAGGCGCTGCTGCCCAGCAGGTGCAGCTCTTCATGCGCGGTGATCAACACCTGGACCTGTGTACCGCTGGCGAACGCAGCGTGATCCAGCCTTCGCAGCACATGCAGCAGGGTCGCCACCCCGGATGCGTTGTCATACGCACCTTCCGAGCCGGATGCCAGCCCGGCCATGTCACCATGGGCAACCAGCAGCAGATGGCGGCCGGGCGTGCCTTGCGGATCGCCCGGCGACAGGCTGACCAGAAGGTTGCTGCCTTCATGCAGTACTTCTGGATGCAGGCGGTCGGCGGCCTGGAACGTGCATTCGCGGACATGGTGGCCATCGCGTTCAAACAGCCGGCGGATGGCATCCAGTCGCCGGCGGGTGGTCACCGCGGCATCGTCCCCCGCGTCTCCGTTCGCGGCGACGATGGTTTCCAGGTCATCCTGATACTGCGCTACCTCAGGCGTATAGGTATCGGCCAGCAGCGCGACCAGTGCCTCGAACGCCTCCGGCCCCAGCGGAAACGCAGCTGCGCCGGGTGGAAATGCGCTGGCACTCTGCCCGCCAGTGGCGTGAACCATCTGCTGGATCGTCGCCAGGGTTGCCGGTGGCAGCCTGCGCAGCAGGTCGTTTATCGCGTCCGCACGGCATTGACGGTCACCGCCGCAGCGCCGTGCGACCTGCAGCAGCTTTGCCTGCAGATCCACTGGATGCCCATCCGGTGTGTCCGAAGGTACGGCAACGTCCTCGATGGCTTCCAGCAGGTGATCGTGCCGTGTCGGCGGCAAGGCACGTTGTGGCGGTGCTGGTTCTGTGGGTGTTTCTTTCATGGTCGAGCGGACGACCGCCAGGCCGGCGAGCGCTGCGCCACCAGCGATGGCAACCGTGCATGCGCGAGGCGCAGTCACGCAGGCACCCAGCACCGCGTTGGCAATCGAGGAGAGCTGGCCAGCCGGCGGCGGCGGAGGGGGCAGCCCTGCGCGGTGATAGTCGGCCGCAGCGGCAGCGGGGAGCAGGGCGGCTTCGGCGTGGTGGGGTGGGGTCGGAAACGCAGCGCCGGGTTGGAAGGCCGATGGCTCCCGGGAAGGCGACACTTCAGCACGGGCATTGGCAAGCAGAAGCAGTCCGATTGCCATCCGGGCAGGGCTGTCCAGGCGAAGGCCTGATGCGCTGCCGAGACCTGCATGTCTGCGTTGGCGAGGGGAGGCGGATGTACCGCGGCCACTCTGCTCATATCGGCCCTGCACCGCACGCACCTGTTGGTTGGCGTCAACACGCATCGGTTTCTCCCGGCTGATGTTCGGCGCGCTGTCGGCTCATGCGCGGATGCATCGACTATCCGTGCTGCCGTGCCTTGCCGGAAGCGTCGAAAACGACGATCACCGCGGATGAGCGGATTCCACAAGGGGGCGCTGATGCGCCCTGCGCCGGTACTCATGGCACAGTGTCATCAGCCGGGTTGGCCGCGATGGGTTACCGTTGAGTGGCCTCTGCAGGGGCATGGTGGGAACCATCCCCGGCTGGTGCGGGCCAGCCGGGGATTTCTGTGCACGGACAGGGGCAAGCGGAGATGGCTGGCCCCGCCCGTTGCTTCAGACCACCGGGATGCTGTGCTGCTGCCCCAGCGAGCGATAAGGCGGCGTGGACAGGATCATTTCCGCCAGCGAATGCGCCAGTTCGCGCTCGGCCATCACCGTGCCGTCGGCGCCGTGTTCCAGCAGATGCTTTACTTCGGCATCGCTGTGCGCACGCGCCAGCAGAGTCAGCTCCGGATTGATCGCGCGCAGTTTGGCCAGTGCTTCGCCGGATTCCAGCGGCTGGGGAATGGCCAGCACGGCGATCTTCGCGCGTTCCGGGTGCGCTTCCGCCAGCACGCGGTCGGCGGCGGCGCTACCGCGGATGGCGGCAATACCTGCGGCGTGCGCGCGTTCCACGTGTTCCTTGTTGTCGTCGATCACCAGCACCGGCACGCCACGGTCGCGCAGCACATGGGCCAGTTCGCTGCCCACCCGGCCGTAGCCGATGACGATGGCATGGTCCTGCAGGTTGCGCGATGGGCCGACGGCTTCTTCCGGCTCGGGTACCGGTGGCTTGTTGTCCTGCACGCGCGCCTGCCAGCGGTCCAGCAGGCCGAACACCAGCGGATTGAGCATGATGGAAACCAGCGCACCGGCCAGTACCAGCGATTGCCCGCTGGCCGGCAGGATCTGCAGCGCGACGCCGAGGCCGGCGATGATGAAGGCGAACTCACCGATCTGCGCCAGGCTGGCGGAAATGGTCAGTGCAGTGCTGGCCGGATGGCCGAACGCGCGCACGATGAAGAACGCCGCCGCCGACTTGCCGAACATGATGATCAGCACCGTGGCCAGCACCTGCCAGGGATGCTCGATGAGGATGTTCGGATCGAACAGCATGCCGACCGAGACGAAGAACAGCACCGCGAACGCATCGCGCAGCGGCAGTGAATCATGCGCGGCCTTCTGGCTCAGTTCCGATTCGTTGAGCAGCATGCCGGCGAAGAAGGCACCCAGCGCGAAGGACACGCCGAACAGCATGGCCGAACCGAACGCCACGCCCAGCGCGATGGCCAGCACGGCCAGGGTGAACAGCTCGCGGGAACCCGTGCCGGCAATGCGCTCCAGGATCCAGGGGATCACCCGGCGGCCGACCACGAGCATCACCGCCACGAACAGGCCCAGTTGCACGAAGGTCCAGCCGATCTGTGCCAGCACGCTGCCGACGCTGTGGTTTTCCTTGGCCGCTTCAGGGCCGAACACACCCGCGAGCACCGGCATCATCACCAGCGCCAGCACGCAGGCGAGGTCCTCGACGATCAGCCAGCCGACCGCGATCTTGCCACGCATGGTTTCCAGCAGTCGGCGTTCTTCCATCGCCCGCAGCAGCACCACGGTGCTGGCGGTGGCCAGCGAGAACCCGAAGACGATGCCATGCAGGGTGGACCAGCCCATGAGATGGGCCACGCCCCAGCCGAGCAGGGTGGCGACCGCGATCTGGCCGATGGCGCCTGGAATGGCGATGGCCTTGACCGACATCAGATCCTTCAGCGAGAAATGCAGGCCGACGCCGAACATCAGCAGCATCACGCCCAGTTCCGCCAGCTGGTTGGCCAGTGCCTGGTCGGCGACGAAGCCGGGAGTGAATGGACCTACGCAGATGCCAGCGACCAGATAACCGACCAGGGGAGACAAACGCAGCTTGTTGGCCAGCGCGCCGAAGATGAAGGCGAGCCCGAGGCCAACGGCGACGATGTTGATCAGGTCGGTGTCATGGTGCATCGGCGCTCGCAGTGAAACAGGGGGATGATCCGATTTTCACCGATGGCGCCAGATACAGCAAACCCGGAGCCCACCCGCAAAAGGGGGGACGGAGGTGGTTAATTTCAATTAACCACCTCCGTCCCCTTCATTCCGGGGTTACCAGGTGTAGCGGATGCGGCCGTAGACGTATGCGCCGTTGAAGCCGAACGGCGAGTAGTTGCTGTACGGCAGCATGCCCCAGGTGGAGTTCTGCAGGTCGCTGGTGCGGTCGGGGTATTCATCCAGCAGGTTGTCCGCACCCACGGTCAGCGTCCAGTTCCCGCTGGGCTTGTAGCTGGCCGAGGCGTCCAGCACCCACTTCGCGTCGTAGGTCTGGTCGCGGCTGGCGGTGGCCGAGTTGCGCACGGTGAAGCTGCCGTAGCGGGTCGCCGCCAGGCCCAGTTCCCAATGATCCGAACGCCAGGTGCCGCTCAGGATTGCCTTGTCGCGCGGGAAGCTGTCTTCGATGCGGCCGATTTCATCGCGGCCGATCAACGACTGGCTGATGCCCAGGCCTTCAAACACCGCCGGCGAGTCGCTGAACTTCTTCACTTCGGTATCGTTGTAGCTGTAGGCGGCCGTCAGCTCCAGGCTGCTGGCACTGAATGGCACGGTATAGCTGGCCACCGCATCGACGCCACGCGTACGCGTATCCAGGCCATTGGTGAAGTACGAAAACGCGGTCACCTGGGGCAGCCCGAGGCCGGTCAGAAGGTCGGCCACGGCGGTGTTGCCGGTGGTGGTGATGTTGGACGACAGCACGATGCGGTCGTCGATATCGATCTGGTAGGCATCCACCGTCAGGTACAGGCGATCCACCGGCTGCAGTACCAGGCCGACGCTGTAGGACGTGGAAGTTTCGGCTTTCAGCGGCGCCGAACCCAGCGCCTGTGCCGCCGCGCTGGCGGCCGGGAACGTGCCGCGTTCCACGAAGGCACCGTTGACGATGGTGCTGGTGACTGCCTGGTAGCTCTGCTGGGCCAGCGAGGGTGCGCGGAAACCGCTGGAGGCGGTGGCCCGCAGGGCAACCTTGTCGGTGAACGCGTAGCGCGCCGACAGCTTGCCGGAGAACTTGTCGCCGAAGTCCGAATAATCTTCGTAGCGGCCGGTGGCGCCGGCGGAGAACCGGTCCGTCAGGTCCGCCTCCAGTCCCGCGTACACGGCGTAGTTGTGGCGGTCGGCATGCACTTCGTTGGTCGGGGTGAAGCCGCCGAAGCCCTGCGCGCCGCTGCCACTGTAGGAGTTCGGCTCGCCCGGGTCCTGGTCCCACTTCTCCCTGCGGTACTCGCCGCCGAAGGACAGGGTGACCGGGTAGGCCAGCCCCCAGTCCAGGGACTTGGTGAAATCGGCGTTGAAGATGTCCTGCGTGTACTTCAGCGTGCCATCGTAGAAGTCGCGCGGGCTGTCCAGGCCCAGGCTGTAGTTGATGGAGTTGCGGGTGTGGAAGTCCAGGGTGTTCTCGCCGTGGTTGGCACTGAGGTCCCAGGTCCAGCCATTTCCGGTAGTGCCCTTGACGCCGGCCACCAGCGAACGGTCCTTGGAATACTGGTTGATCTGCGGCACGTAGCCATCGGGATAGGTCTGCGCCAGCAGCGCGGTTTCGCCGAGGTGGTTGGTCGAGCGGTAGAAGGCGAAGGAGGTGATGTCGCGGTTGCTCAGCAGTGCATTGGCATAGCCGGTGACGTTGTCGCTGAAAGCGAAGCTGGCGTTGGCCGATGCGGCGGTTGCATCCACCTGCGGGTCGCCGACCACGAAGGTCTTTTCGCCGATGCCGGGAAAATTGCCGGTGTCCGGCGTGGTGCCCTGGTACGGGCCCGCACGGTTGCTTTCATCCTGCTGGCTGACCTGCCCGGCCAGGTGCAACTGGCCACGGCCATCACCGAAGGTGACGCCGGTATCCCCGGACAGCTGGTACTTCTTGCCATCGCCGGCCGAATACTGGCCGTGGTCCACGGCCAGGCTGCCGCCGCTGCCACTGCCCTTCAGCACGATGTTGACCACGCCGGCGATGGCGTCCGAACCGTACTGCGCGGAGGCGCCGTCGCGCAGCACTTCCACGCGCTCGATGGCGGCGATCGGAATGGCGTTGATGTCCACTGCCGACGAGCCGCGGCCGATGCTGCCGTTGACGTTGATCATTGCCGAGGTGTGGCGGCGCTTGCCGTCCACCAGCACCAGCACCTGGTCCGGGGAGAGGCCGCGCAGCTGCGCCGGGCGGATGCCGCTGGTGCCGTCGGTCAGTGCCGGGCGCGGGAAATTCAGTGAGGGCAGGGCGCGCGAAAGCGCAGTGGCCAGTTCCGAGGTGCCGGTGGACTGCAGCGCTTCGGGCGTGATGATGTCGATGGGCGACTGCGATTCGGCCACCGTGCGGTCGGCCACGCGGGTACCGGTGACGATGACCGTATCGAGGGTATTGGCGGTCTGCGCGTGGGCGGCGAGGCTGGAAGCGGCAAGCACGACGGCGACGGCGGCGGCGAGCTGGCGGGTCTTGCGGGTCATCAGGACGTGGCTCCGGTTGGGGCGGCGGCACCGGGCGGCATCCGGGGAGCTGGACGGCATGCGTGGCGGTGCGCAATGCAGGGGTCAACGAAGTTTCAACCGTCGGCCAGTGACGGTAATGTCATAAAAAACGTTGCAGAAGCAACAAGTTATCGTCGCTGGCCGATACGGTGGGGAGGGGCCCGGGAGTGGCGCGGACGACGACAGCGGGAGAGAGAGGTGGCATCGCCGCGCGTCCCGGGGCGCGTCAAGTATTCGTTAACGCTAGAATTACGTCGCAGGAAAGGTGCTTACCAGCACATTCCATTCCGTTATATGGACCCCCGATGATCTCCCTTCGTAACTTCGCCTTGCGCCGCGGCGAGCGGCTGCTGTTGTCCAACGTGGACCTGACCCTGCATGCCGGTTACCGGGTAGGCGTGGTCGGCCGCAATGGAGCCGGTAAATCCAGTCTGTTCGCCGCAGTGCAGGGCGAGCTGGAAGCGGACAAGGGCGATGTCGATCTGCCGGGCAAGGTCCGTATCGCCAGCGTTGCCCAGGAAACGCCCTCCCTGCCGGATCCAGCGTTGAGCTTCGTGCTGGGCGGCGATGTCGAGGTGGCCGCGGTGCTGGCCGAAGAGGCAGCCGCGACCGCGCGCGAAGACTGGGAGGCGGTGGCCGACGCGCACACGAAGATGGCCGAGATGGGTGCCTACGATGCCGAGGCACGCGCGGGCAAGCTGCTGCATGGACTGGGCTTCCCGGCCGAAACCCATCATCGCGCGGTGTCGTCGTTTTCCGGTGGCTGGCGCGTACGCCTGAACCTGGCACGTGCGCTGATGATGCCCAGCGACCTGCTGCTGCTGGACGAGCCCACCAACCACCTGGACCTCGACGCGGTGTACTGGCTGGAACAGTGGCTGCTGAAGTATCCGGGGACCCTGCTGCTGATTTCGCACGATCGCGAATTCCTGGACAACGTCGCCACCCACACCCTGCACCTGCATAACGGTGGTGCGAAGCTGTACACCGGCGGCTATACCGATTTCGAACGCCAGCGTGCCGAGCAGCTGCGGCAGCAGCAGATCGCCCACGAAAAGGAACAGAGCGAGCGCGCCCATCTGCAGAGCTTCATCGACCGCTTCAAGGCCAAGGCTTCCAAGGCAGCGCAGGCGCAGAGCCGCATGAAGCGCCTGGAAAAGCTGGCCGGTACCGAAGCGGTGCGCGCCGAGCGCGAGTTCCGCATCGAATTCGCTCCGCCGGCGAAACTGCCGTTCTCGCTCATCCGGCTGAACCACGTGGAGGCCGGCTACGGCAGCGATGCGGTGATATTGCATCACGTTGGCTTCGGCCTGGAAGCAGGCCAGCGGATCGGCCTGCTCGGCCCCAACGGCGCCGGCAAGACCACCCTGGTGAAGACGCTGGTGGGCGAGCTGGCTCCCATCGCCGGCGAGCGCATGGCGCATCCGGACCTGAAGATCGGCTACTTCGCACAGCACACGGTGGAGTCGCTGCACGAAGGCCAGTCGCCGATGGACCATTTCCGCGAGATTTCCCCGGATGCCAGCAACCAGTCGTTCCGCGACTTCCTGGGCAAATGGAATTTCCCGGGCGATCGGGCGTTCGAGCCGGTGGACGGCTTCTCCGGTGGCGAGCGTGCGCGCCTGGCGCTGGCGTTGATCGCCTGGCAGCAGCCGAACGTGCTGCTGCTCGACGAGCCGACCAACCACCTGGACCTGGAAATGCGCGAAGCGCTGGCCGAAGCGCTGAGCGATTTCGAAGGTGCGATCGTGATGGTGTCGCATGACCGCCACCTGATCGGCCTGGTCTGCGATACGTTCTGGCGCGTGGCCGATGGCGTGGTCGAGCCGTTCAACGGCGATCTGGATGAGTACGCGGCATGGCTTCGCACGCGTCCGCAGGCACAGGGCACCAAGGCGAAGTTGGCCGAATCGGCAGCAGCGGCACCGGTGGCGGTGAAGGCCGAACCGGTGGCGCAGGTGGTGCAGAAGAAGCCGGTCAATCCGCACAAGCTGGCCGCTGCCGAAGCGAAGGTCGCCGAGCATGAAGCCACCCTGGCCGAGCTGGACCGGCAACTGGCCGATCCGGCCAACTATGCCGACGCCACGCGCATGGCGGTGCTTGGCCGCGACCGCGAAGCCGCGGCCAAGCAGCTGGAAAAGGCCGAAGCCGCATGGATGGATCTGCTGGAAGGCTGAAGGCACGCGGGCGCTGCCCGACCTCGTAGAGCGGGGCTCTGCCCCGCTGCGCAGTGAGGCCTCGGCCGGGCAGAGCCCGGCGCTACCTGTCCTTGTAGAGCGGGGCTCTGCCCCGCTGCGTGATACCTCGATAGCCGGGCAGAGCCCGGCTCTACATGGCGGTCCGATGGGCCATCAGCCGGGTTACCATTGGCAATGCTGCGCGGGGGAGCCCGCAGCGGACCCGCACGGCAGACAGCCCATTACAGGAACCGCATGAACGCCATCGCCACCGCAAACCTTGTCGGCATCACCGGGCTCGCTCGCCGCCTGGTCCAGGATGGCGCGCTGGACGAGGCCGCAGCCCGCGATGCGATGGCCAAGGCCGCCGCTGCACGCCTGCCGTTGCCGCAGTGGTTCGCGCAGAACAAGGTGGTGAGCGCGGCACAGCTGGCGGCGGCCAATTCGCTGGAATTCGGCATGCCGCTGTTCGATGTGACGGTGTTCGATGCCAGCCAGAGCGCCATCAGCCTGGTCAGCGAGGAACTGCTGCGCAAGCATTGCGTGCTGCCGCTGTTCAAGCGCGGTGGCAGGCTCTATATCGGCACCAGCAATCCCACCCATTCGCTGGACGAGATCAAGTTCCACACCAATCTGGTGGTGGAGCCGATCCTGGTGGACGAAGACCAGATCCGCCGCGCGCTGGAGCAGTGGCAGACCAGCCATGACGCGCTGGGCGATTCGCTGGGTGGCGATGACGAAGGCATGGCCAACCTGGAAGTCGGCAGCGACGACGAGGCCGGCGCAACCGATTCGGGAATCGATGCCAAGGGCGATGACACCCCGGTGGTGAAATTCGTCAACAAGGTGCTGGTGGACGCCATCCGCAAGGGCGCGTCGGACATCCATTTCGAGCCCTACGAAGACGATTACCGGGTCCGCCTGCGCATCGACGGCCTGTTGAAGATGGTTGCGCGCGCGCCGGTCAAGCTCAACCAGCGCATCGCCGCGCGCCTGAAGGTGATGGCGCAGCTGGACATCGCCGAAAAGCGCGTGCCGCAGGATGGTCGCATCAAGCTCAACCTGAGCAAGACCAAGCAGATCGATTTCCGCGTCAGCACGCTGCCCACGTTGTTCGGTGAAAAGGTGGTGCTGCGTATCCTGGATGGCAGCGCCGCCAAGCTGGGCATCGACAAGCTGGGTTACGAGGCGGACCAGCAGCAGCTGTTCCTGGATGCCATCCACAAGCCCTACGGCATGGTGCTGGTGACCGGCCCTACCGGCTCGGGCAAGACGGTGTCGCTGTATACCGCGCTGGGCATCCTCAACGATGAAACGCGCAATATCTCCACTGCCGAGGATCCGGTGGAAATCCGCCTGCCCGGCGTGAACCAGGTGCAGCAGAACAACAAGCGCGGCATGACCTTCGCCGCGGCGCTGCGCTCGTTCCTGCGCCAGGATCCGGACATCATCATGGTGGGCGAAATCCGCGACCTGGAAACGGCGGAGATCGCCATCAAGGCGGCGCAGACCGGCCATATGGTGCTGGCCACGCTGCATACCAACGATGCGCCGCAGACCATCGCACGCCTGATGAACATGGGCATCGCGCCGTACAACATCACCAGCTCGG
>JAFAFF010000098.1 GCA_023423605.1 Pseudomonadota bacterium | reverse complement strand
ACCTTGCCCCGGTGGCGCTCAAGAATGCCGACGGCATCACCGACACGGTGTATGCGGGCGACATGCAGGGCAACCTGTGGAAGTTCGACCTGTCCGACAGCAATCCGGCGAACTGGAAGGTGGCCCTCGATGGTGTGCCGCTGTTCACCGCCGTGCGCGACAATGCCGTGCAGCCGATCATGAGCGGCATCGAGGTTTCCAGCGGCCCGGGAGGAGGCGTGAGCCTGTTCTTCGGCACCGGCCAGTACTTCGCGGCCGACGACAACCAGATCAGCAGCACGTCTCCGGTACAGAGCCTGTATGGCGTATGGGACAACCTGAAGACGGCCGTTGGCGGTCGTGCGGCGCTGGTGGAGCAGACGGTCAGCAGCACGACGTCCAATGCCGGCTACGACATCCGTAATGTCAGCCGCAACAACGTCAATTACACCTCGGTGCGCGGCTGGTATGTGGATCTGGTGGTCGGCACCACGGTGGAGGGCGAGCGTTTCGTCGGCAACCCCAACATCCAGAACGGCAGCGTCTTCTTCACCACCTATGTGCCGGGGACGGCCATCTGCGGCAGTGGCGGAGGCACGAACTGGCTGTATGGCCTGAACCTGCTGACCGGTGGCGGCGCGATGTCCGGCCTGAGCCCCGAGATTGGTGGCGACCCGCTGTGTACCGGCAACTGTGGTGCGGTAGCGCTGACCAAGGGGGGCGACCGTGGCCAGGGCCCACCGGTGAAGGACACCAGCATCTTCGTGCCCAAACTGACGCCCTGTGATCCCAAGGATGCCAGTTGCACGGTGGACAAGCTGCTGCAGGCGGACCAGTGCACCTTTGTGCTGCGCGCGCCGGGCGCCGATGCCATGTACATGCCACGCCCGTGTGGACGGCAGTCCTGGCGGCAGATCCGATGAACGAATCGAATTCGAGGTTTTCCATGCGTATCGCCTCATCCACACGTGCTGTCCGCGGCTTCACCCTGATCGAATTGATGATCGTGGTGGCCGTGGTCGCCATCCTGGCCGCGGTGGCCTTTCCGTCCTATCAGGAACATGTGCGGAAATCGCGCCGTGCCCAGGCAAAGGCGGATCTGGTGGAGCTGGCCCAGGTGCTGGAGCGGCATCACACCGTGCAGAATTCCTACGCTGGGTTGACACTTCCATTCAACCAGTCGCCACGCGACGGTACCTCGCAGTACGCGATTTCCTTTGATGGCAATGCATCCGCTTCTGCCTTCAAGCTTCAGGCGGTGCCGGCGGGTGCGCAGCAGAAGGACAAATGCGGCACGCTGACGCTGGACCAGGCTGGCCGCAAGACGCCTACCGAAAGCACGGTGTCTGGCTGCTGGTAGGCCATCAGCGGGTGCCGGGAGGAGGGGTTGCAAAGGCGCGGGGCTACTGGCTAGAATGCGCACCCCGCCCGAATAGCTCAGCCGGTTAGAGCACTTGACTGTTAATCAGGGGGTCGTTGGTTCGAGTCCAACTTCGGGCGCCAGATACTGCAAAGGCCGCGAGAAATCGCGGCCTTTGCCTTTTCAGCGCCCTTCGCACGGGGTTGGCCGGCGCATACGCTTGCTGCGGATGCGCCCGGGCACGCTGACCACCACTTCGCTGTGGCGGTAGTCTCCCAGGCAGATATGGATCGTCTGGTTCTTGCCGGCGTTGCGTCCATCCGGGCGGAACTGGATGGTGGCGCGCTTGAGACTGTGGACGCTGCGTATCCGGGAAGGTGCGCGTTGCTCCACCAGCAGCGGCTCCATGCCCGGGCTGCCTGGTGGCGCCGGGCGCGAGGGTGGGGCGCTGGGATACAGCAGCCAACCGTGGCTCCAGTCACCGCCGCAGGTCGCACCGTCGCTGCTGGGGCATGCATCGATGCGCTGCTGCCGGACAATGGCCGTGCTGCGCGCCGTCGACAGCACCGACACCAGCTGCATGCGCAGGGCGTCGGCCTGCAGGCTGTCCAGGGTGCGACGGAAGGAGGGCAGCGCCAGCGAGCACAGGACGGCGAGGATCAGTGCGGTGACCATCATTTCCAGCAGGCCAAAGCCCTGGTGTGCTGAACGGCCTGCGGCGGGGCAGGGATGCGTCCGTGGGCAGGTCCGGGAAGGCATGCTCCCCATGCTGCAGGGGCAGGGCGTAGCAGCGCTGTCGCCGCTGTCCGCAGCCACGGCTCGGGCTTTCCCTCAGCCGCCCGTCACCAACCCCACCGCTATACTGGCCTCCCCCTGACCTGGCAGCCCCATGAGCGACCGTTTCCAACTCGTCTCGCCGTATTCACCGGCAGGCGACCAGCCGAACGCCATCGAAAAGCTCAGCAGCAACTTCGAAGCAGGCGTGGCAAAGCAGACCCTGCTGGGCGTCACCGGCTCCGGCAAGACCTACACCATCGCCAACGTCATCGACCGCATCCAGAAGCCGACCCTGGTGATGGCGCCGAACAAGACGCTGGCCGCGCAGCTGTATGGCGAGTTCAAGGCATTCTTCCCGCACAACGCGGTGGAATATTTCGTCAGTTACTACGATTACTACCAGCCCGAAGCCTACGTGCCGTCGTCGGATACCTTCATCGAGAAGGACAGTTCGATCAACGAGCACATCGAGCAGATGCGCCTGGCCGCAACCAAGACCCTGCTGTCGCGCCCGGATGCGCTGGTGGTGGCCACCGTGTCGGCCATCTATGGCCTGGGCGCGCCGGAAGATTACCTGTCGCTGCGGCTGATCCTGTCCAAGGGCGAGCGCATCGACCAGCGCGACCTGATCAACCACCTGACCCAGCTGCAGTACACCCGCAACGAGTACGAACTGCAGCGCGGCACGTTCCGCGTGCGTGGCGAGGTGATCGATGTATTCCCGGCCGAATCGGACAGCGAGGCGCTGCGCCTGGAACTGTTCGATGGCGAGGTGGAAAAGATCACCCTGTTCGATCCGCTCACCGGCGAAACGATCCGCAACATGCAGCGCTTCACCGTGTACCCGAAGACGCACTACGCCACCACGCGCGAACGCGTGCTGTCGGCGGTGGACACCATCAAGATCGAACTGAAGGAACGCCTGGAGCAGCTGTACGCGCAGAACAAGCTGGTGGAAGCCCAGCGGCTGGCGCAGCGCACCCAGTTCGACCTGGAAATGATGGCCGAGGTGGGGTTCTGCAACGGCATCGAAAATTATTCGCGGCATCTCACCGGCAAGGGCCCGGGCGAACCGCCGCCGACCCTGTTCGATTACCTGCCGCCGGACGCCCTGCTGGTGATCGACGAATCGCACGTGACCATTCCGCAGATCGGCGCGATGTTCAAGGGCGACCGTTCGCGCAAGGAAACGCTGGTTGAGTTCGGTTTCCGGCTGCCTTCGGCGCTGGACAACCGGCCGCTGCGCTTCGAGGAATGGGAAGCCCGCTGTCCACGCAGCATCTATGTGTCGGCGACGCCGGGGCCGTATGAATACCGCGAAGCGGGCGAGGACATGGCTGAACTGGTGGTGCGGCCAACCGGGTTGATCGACCCGGTGGTGGAAATCCGCCCGGTGGCTACCCAGGTGGACGACCTGATGAGCGAGGCCAACGAACGCATCAGGATGGGTGACCGCGTGCTGGTGACCACCCTGACCAAGCGCATGGCCGAAAACCTGACGGAGTATCTGGGGGAACACGGCATCCGCGTGCGCTATCTGCATTCAGATATCGACACCGTGGAGCGGGTGGAGATCATCCGCGACCTGCGCCTGGGCAAGTTCGATGTGCTGGTGGGCATCAACCTGCTGCGCGAAGGCCTGGACATGCCGGAGGTGTCGCTGGTGGCGATCCTGGATGCGGACAAGGAAGGTTTCCTGCGGTCCACCGGTTCGCTGATCCAGACCATCGGCCGCGCGGCGCGCAACGTGCGCGGCAAGGCGATCCTGTATGCCGACAAGATCACCCGGTCCATGCAGGCGGCCATCGATGAGACCGACCGCCGCCGCGCCAAGCAGGTGGAATACAACCAGGAACACGGCATCGTGCCGAAATCCGTGGCCCGGCCGATCGTGGACGTGCTGGAAGGCGCGCGCTCGGACGCGGCCGAGAAGGAAGCGAAGAAGGGCAAGGGCAAAGGAAAGGGAGGCCGTGGCGGCCTGGCGGTGGCCGAAGAAGGCGTGGATTACGCCAGCCTGTCGCCCGCCCAGCTGGCCAGCCGCATCAAGGCCCTGGAGCAGCAGATGTACCAGCACGCCAAGGACCTGGAGTTCGAGGAGGCGGGCCGCGTGCGCGACGAAATCCGCAGGCTGAAAGAAGCCAGCCTGGGGTGAACGGAAGACCCGCGCCGGAAGGTGCGGGATTTCTTCACAAAAGTGTTGCGCTGGCTCGCCGCCGTCCGTAATATACGCGGCCTGCCCCGACGCAATCGCGGTGAGGCAGGAACAAAACGGGCGGTTAGCTCAGCGGTAGAGCACTACCTTGACATGGTAGGGGTCACAGGTTCGAACCCTGTACCGCCCACCACTCTCAAGCCAGACGTACCAAGGCCTGAGGTGGAAAGAGAAGATTTACGGGTTACGCAAGGTGACCCCAAAGTGACCCCCGGCGGGTCACGCAGCCTCGGAACATCCCTCCCCAGATCCACAATGATTTCCTGCAGCGCAATGCGTACCGGGCCCATGTAGTCCGGATCGAACTTCGCGTAGGTATCGGGATGGTACCTGATAAGCCCGAACGTTCTCCGCAGGGCTGCCGCTGTCGCAGCCACGTTGCTACTCGCAAGGTGTGCAACTGGCTCTAGACGCGATGAAGGCGTACGCATGGCCCCTTACGCGTCGGGGGCGCTCGCTGGACCATCCCGTTCTGCTGCGGGAAATGTGCCGTGATGAACTCGTGTTCAGATCACGGCTGGGCCAGTCGCGGTAGTCGCCGCTGCGAGAATCAGCCCGTTGTTCGAGCGGAGCAGGAATGACTCCCGGATTCGACTGAACGTGGTGGTGCGTGATCAGCACCTGTACAACGGGCCACCGGTGCCCGCAGCAGCATTAAGGCTGAGTATGACGCTATCGACTCCATCTGAAGCGTTCGGCCCATGAGCTGGTGATAGATCTTGGCGATGGCCGGATGCGTACCTTCGGTGCGCTCGATGTGCCGCTGCCCCTTGCTATCAGGGAAGCCGGCCAGGAAGAGAAGTGATCCTTGGCATGGCGCGGGTGAGCACCTACAGGAACGCTGGTGTTGCATCGCTCGCATGCGCTGTTACAACAGGCTCGAACCAGTCGAAGGAACTGACGATGCGCTGTGTGGTCGTCGTAGGGGACAAAACCAGCGGAGGCGGCACCGTTGTTTCGGGATCGGCAGACACCGATATCAACGGCAAAGCGGTCGCGCGAGTTGGCGACAAGGTCGTGTGCTCGTCGCATGGAGGAACGTTCTCCATCGTTTCGGGTGACGAGAGCTTGATCATCGACGGCCAGGCCGTGGCCCGAAATGGCGACAAGGTGAGCTGTGGCTGCACGTTGATTGCCGGGCGGCAGCACGTGGTGTTCGTTGAAGCCGGTGCCTCGCATCCACCCGCCGTATGGAAAGCGCTCGCAGCGGCAGATCCTGCGGCCAGCCCCGCCGCTCCAAACGAACCGGTGTGCGAGGAATGCCTGTTGGCTGCCGCGCAGGATGCCACCGTGTTTCTGGCCCGCTGACCGTGATTTCATATGTCGTTGTTGACTGCGCGACCAGACCTGGCATGGCACAGGAGTTGCGGCATTACGCCGGTCACACCACCTGCCGTTCGCTGTTCCAGGGTCAGCCCGAGCAAGCCCATGCAGATGCGGGCCCATGGTTGCTGCATCTGGACCAAGGCAATAGCGCGCTGGTCGGCTACCTGGACACGCTGGAGCGTTCTGGGGTGCCATGCATGACCCTGCTTATAAGTCACAAAGGCTATGAATACGTCTTCGCGCACCTGCAATCCATGCTCGATATGCGCCTGGCAGATGGCAGCAAGGCCTTGTTGCGCTACTACGATCCACGGGTGATGAAGCGGCTGCGGCATATTCTGAGCGCCGAACAATTCAGCGTCCTGCTTGCTCCCTTCGCCGAGTGGACAACCAACCAAGGGCGGTATTCCCGCAATGACCATTGAACTGACCGCCCGGCAGGAAGCGCTGCTGCGCCTGCCAGAGCCAGACGGGTTCACTCGGCGCATCGCCCAGGAGTTGCGCCGGGATACGCCAGAAGATGTGCAGCACTTTACCGATGCGCGCCTGCTGGAGGAAACCCGCCTCAGTTACGAGGCGGCCACCAACGAGCTGCAGATCACCCGCATTCCCACCTTGGTGCGCTGGGCGAAGCTGGACGTGGTAAGTCATGGAACGCTACATCGGGAGCCAGCGGTGCAGATCAAACTCAGGTCCACGAAAGATCCCAACGTGACCGCGGAAGATCTATTGATGATCCTGCGTGCGCAAACTCACTGGGGCAGCTGAGATGGGAGCCGCGATTCCAGTCGGGGGGCGATTATTGGGCGGTCTGCTGAGCCGCGCCGTGCCGCTTGAACGCATCAGGAGAGCGATTGGCGTATTGCCGCAGGATCGCATGGTGGAGGGCGATTGTGCCAATGCCCTGGACGCCACCCAGTGCAATCAATGCAGGTTGCAGCACGGGATGCTTCTGCCGGCCAGGCCGCGCCGGGCCATCCGCAAGGAAACAAAGATCAATTACGACTATCAACTGTTCATCGCCAACCTGAGGGCCGGACCCGAGCGGTTTTCCTATGTCGATAAGGACAGCGGTGCGCTGCTCAGCGGCTTTGACTTCTCCATCGCGGCACGTGCGCTCAATGCGCTCAAGGGCGTGCAACATCCAGGTCCCCACCAGCTCAATGTGACCGAGTGGTTCTACAACGGCGTGTGGTTCGATGGCTTCTGGCGCAGCAGTTGCACTGTGGTGGATGCAAAGGGGCGATATGCGCAGTTTCTGGACGAGGACGGCGTGCCCCAAAGCGGGTTTCAACTCGATGTGGTTTTCGGCGGATTAGCTGCAGAGGCTGTGAGACAGGTTGGAGCAATAAGCGATGCAATGCCCCAGGCGAAACTCGAGTGGCATCTCATGGAGCTATCCACATACCGCTACGTCAAGGACATCGTTCCTCCGCCAATCATCACGAACTACACGCCTATCCCCGCCCTCAAGGCTTGACCATGCTCAGAGCAACAATAAAAGCAGATCTCAAAAGGCGGAGCGTTCTGAGCCTTGATGAGGGATACGAGATGACTGCTGCACTGTTGGATGCCATGCGCAAGGCCGCGCCGCATATCGTTCCGGATCGCTCAGCATGGCTGGGAGGATTTAATACACCGGCGGCTGTTGGAGTTCCATTTGCGAACCGCGAAGCGTTCATCGCTCGGATGAGGGAGCGAATTGAGCTCATCAGGACGAAAGGGTATGCCACCTACCTGATGACTCGTATGGAAAAGAAACGAAAGCCATGGAACATCGAAATTATTCTTGTGCCAGAAGCAGGGACACTCAGTATTGGTGTCAAGCGGCCCTCTGAATGGCAGCCTATAGCAGAACTCTTGAGCTCAATCCCCGGGGCAGTTGACATCGATTTTGCTTTCGTGGATGCGTGGGACCACAACCCCGTCCCTCTGGAGCCCGGAGACAAAACCTCCTACCGCGCCGACTTTGCTACCTTTCCACACCGGCAGTGCCTGGGTTGGATGGCTTATGTGCCTCGTCACGTCACCCGTGAACAACTGCCGCTGGCGGCCGACATCCTGCAGGCCAAAGGCGGCTCCATCATCGTGACAACCAAGGAGCTGTTTGATATCTCCAACAAAGAGCACATCAAGCGGGCGAACCAGATCGAGATGGATATGAACGACCTTGGCTTGTTGGCGGTTACCGATCCGGCCTTCTGAATGGGCCTGGCGAGCCCACTGTCACAGCTATTGGTCGTGACCTGCCTGCTGCAACAGGAATACTTTCCACTGCATGGGTCTGGTATGGCCTCTACCTACGGAAGTAGCCGCCGGACATTGGCATGCTGGCCCATTGAACGGCTCTGCGTGAAAGCAGATCCTTCCGGCTGCGAGGCATGCCATATCAGGGGCTTTGCCTCAAGCGATAATCGAATGCATTTCATGCGGCGCGTCGTGTACCAGGCAGTTGCTCGTTCGATACCATCTCCAGTCACGACCCATTTCAGCCCAATTCCTGCGGTGCAAGCCTGATGATCAGCGCGGTATTGAACGCTACATTGACCCCTGAAGCGACATCTTCCGTAGAGCAGCTCTATGCCCGTACTGAAGCGCTGATCGGTGCCCTTAACAACGACGCGCCAGAGATTGCGCCGCCTGTTGATGGCTGATTTGGCGGAATCCATTCCCCGACTGACAGCTACGTATCATTGTCGGCGCGAGACGAGATGGTCTCTCGATTGCGTCAAGCTGCAGATGTATCAGAAATAAAATCGCTCTCCATCGCGTTGACGACGGGCATGGCTTCCAAAAGAAAGCCGAATCAGCTCGAATTGCACTATCTGCCTATGCACGGCCTTCTGCGCATCTCGGTATATCGGCCAACAAGCGCTTTGTCAGTTGCCGGCCTGCTTTCAGGGGTGGCTACGGGGTCTATCATCAAGTTTGCATTCGTTGACGTTTATGACAACGCACCAGCCCCGGAGGAGCCGGGCGATAAAGCATGGTACAGCGGCACGTTTGCTACCTTCCCACACCGGCAGTGCCTGGGCTGGATGGCCTATGTGCCTCGTCACGTCACCCGTGAGCAACTGCCGCTGGCGGCCGACATCCTGCAGGCCAAAGGCGGCTCCACCATCGTGACAACCAAGGAGCTGTTTGATATCTCCAACAAGGAGCACATCAAGCGGGCAAACCAGATCGAGATGGATATGAACGACCTCGGTCTACTCGCGATGACCGATCTGAACTTTTGACTTGGGTTGGCGGGCACAGGCCGATCACGCAAGTTGCGAATCGATGTCTCAACGATGGTCGGTAAGAAATTGCCCTGGACGGAAATGGTCTAGCGAGGTTCCCATCCATAGTGGTGCCGGGCCTGCGCGATCAGTATGTAGCACCGGACCTTGTAGACGATCCGGTGTTCGTCGTTGATGCGCCGCGAGCTGTAGCCAGCCAGCGCGTGACGTAGCGGCTCTGGCTTGCCGATGCCCTGGAACGGATCGCGCTGGATCGCCTTGATCAGATCGTTGATGCGCTTGCAAGTTGAGACCGCCAGCCTTCGGTCGGTCTGCTGCCAGTAAAGGTAATCCCAGCCGTCATCAGGGAATTGTGGATCACTCCATCAGTTTCCGTGACTGTCCCTTGCCGGCCAGCCGCGCGGATTTCACGCACTGACGTTTTCGCGGTGACGTTTTCGGCAAGGAACAGTGGGATGAGGCTACCTCTCGCGTGCCGAAAGATGCATGACACCACAACCGGCGACGGGCGACACGTTCCGGCTCGAAACTACAGCTTTGCTCATGTACGGCATGCCGATGTCCGCGCACGATAGGCGCGCTGGTCCGTTGGGCCAGCCGGGATAGCAGTCCCGATGCAGGCATAACCAGATAGCTCTGTTCCTGCCCTCTGGCACGGCGGAGAATGCATTGCCTTGCCGGTTCCATGGCGGGCGATGCGTGGGGGTCACCTCGATCCGCCGGTTTGTCTGGTTCTTGTCTGCCGGTACTGCTACCCGCATCGTCCGCCACCTCGCGCCGCAGCGCAGGTGGCCTTATCAGGACGCGAGGTCACTCATGCCGGATTTCCCTTCGCCGGGCTCAAGATTGCATGCATTGATCGGCAGCGCGATCCATCGGCTTCCTCCCCATCTGGTGCACACGCTGGAACTGCATCTGGCGGAGCCGCCGCAGGCCTACGATGCCGCGACTCCAGTACTGCACAGCCCGCTGCGCCAGCACGCGGCATCTGGCGAGGTTGGTGGCGACACGCGTGTGAGCTCAAGAACGTTGCGCGAACGTGCAGCACTGGCAGGCCGGAAACTTCGTGGAATCGCCGCCATCCTGGAAATCCTGCAGGCCGAACATTCCAATCGTCACGATGGTGCCGGCGAGCCACTTATTGGTGCGCACCTGATGGACGGCCTGCTGGTGGCTGCGCGGGATCTTCTGGATTCAGCGGAAGAGGTGCTGGAGCCGGTGTAATGAAATACCGCATTCGTGACGTAGAGCCGGGCTCTGCCCGGCTGAGCATTACCACACAGCGGGGCACAGCCGCGCTCTACGATAGTCGCCGCTACCGCGTCGCGAAGGCTTGCCGCAGGCTGCGCAGCGATTCCTGCCGCGATGTCGCGGCGCAGTCTTCGCCCACATTGAATTCCTGCAGCCGCATGCCCACCAGCGTCAGCGACAACGCATAGCCGCTGCCGGAGCCATGGCGCGCATGGCTCAGTGCGTGCCGCGTCAGTGCATCGACGCCATCGCGGTCGGGCAGCAGGCCCAGGAAAGCGCGCTCGGCGCTGTCAAGATCGGGCGCATCCAGCACCACCTGGGGGTTGCTGGAAGCAGCGAGCAGGGCGGGCACAGGGCTGGCCGGGGGGAGGGAGCGGTCCATGGCGTCGTCGGCTCGGTACATAAGCAGAGCGGCTACAGTGCGCCGACAACATTGTCGGAACATTGCGCTGGGCTTGCCGGGCTTATCATCGCGTTGTATTCCGCCGATACCCTGGTTTTTTCCATGCGCATCCTGCTGGTTGAAGATGATCCCGACCTGTCCCGTGCCCTGCAGTCCGGCCTGGAACGGCAGGGTGTGGTCGCCGATGTGGTGGATACGCTGGCCGCCGCGGGGGCGGCACTGCGCGAGCCGGTGCATCAGCTGTTGCTGCTGGACCGCCAGCTGCCCGACGGTGACGGCGCGGATTTCGTCGCCACCGCACGTGCGCTGCGGCCCAACCTGCCGGTGATCATGCTCACCGCCAAGGGCAGTCTCAGCGACAAGGTGGAAGGTCTCGATGTGGGCGCCGATGATTATCTGGTCAAGCCGGTGGCCATCGAAGAGCTGATGGCACGCATCCGCGCGGTATCGCGACGGCCCAGCGAAATGCAGACGCCGCTGCTGCGGCTCGGCCGCCTGCAGTTCGATTTCGAATCGCTGCAGACATGGGTCGGCGACCAGCCACTGCCGCTGCCGCGCCGCCAGTTGCTGGTGCTGCAGGCGCTGGCATTGCGACAGGGGCGCACGGTTGCCCGCAGCGCGCTGGAAGAGGCGGTGTACGGTTTCGATGACGAGATCCAGTCCAATGCGCTGGACGCGCATATTTCCAAGCTGCGCAAGGCGCTGCAGCAGGCCGGTGCGGGCGTGGAAATCCACGTCATCCGTGGCGTGGGCTACCTGTTGGCCGAAGCATGAGCATGAAAGCCCACTTCGGTTCGATATCCCTGGGGCTGGCCTGGCGTGTGTGCCTGGCACAGGTGTTCACGGTGCTCATCGCGGTGATGGCGCTGATCCTGACCTGGGGCGACCAGGAATCGGTGGAGATGGACATGTTCGCCGCCGATGACGTGGTTGCGGCGTTGCACGGCGAAGGTGCCGGCATCGTGCTGGACCGCACACGCTGGGATGCCGTCAACCGGAAGGCCGGTGGAAATCTCTGGTTCGTCGCCATCGACGAGCGCGGCAACCGCTTGTCCGAAGGCAGCGTGCCCGCCGTGCATCACGAGCTGCTGTCCCGCCTTGAACAGGTCGGGCACAGCGAGCTGGGATCGGTCACGCCGCCTTACCTGGATGCTGCACGGGTGATGGTCAAGAGCGGTGATGGGCGGCGTTTGACGGTGATGGTGGGGGGCTACCCGAAGAGTGGGCTGTGGGACGGTGCGCTGATGGTGCTGCGGCTGATCGGGCCCTGGTTCTTCCTGCCGCTGATCGTGGTGACCCTGCTGGTCATGCCCACCGTGATCCACCGCTTCATGCGCGGCGTGCGCGAAGTGGCCCAGCAGGCCCGGCAACTGGATATCGGCCGTCCTGGCGCGCGGCTGGATGCGCAACTGGTGAGCAGCGAGATCGCACCGCTGGTGGCGGCCTTCAACGATGCCATCGGCAAGGTGCAGCAGGGCTATGCGGCGCGCGACAAGTTCCTCGCCGATGCGGCGCACGAACTGCGCGTGCCGATCGCCGTGGTGCAGGCGCGGCTGTCGCAGCTGCCGCAGGGTGCACTGAAGGCACAACTGCTCAACGATGTGGCGCGGCTGGGCAACGTCGCCGAGCATCTGCTCGACCTGCAGCGCCTGGACCGCAGCGTGGATACCCTGCAGCCGCTGGACCTGGCCGCCCTCGCGCGCACGGCGGCCGCCGAGCTGGCGCCACTGGTGATCGGTGCCGGTTACCAGTTCGAGGTGGATGCACCTTCGCAACCGGTATGGATCGTCGGCGACGGCATCGCGCTGGGCCGGGTAATGGCCAACCTGGTGCACAACGCCATCGTGCATGGCGGTGGCCGGGGCACCATCACTGTCAGACTGGATGCGGACGGGACGCTGGAAGTGGCCGACCAGGGTGCTGGCGTGCCCGCCGATGACCGCGAAGCCATCTTCGAGCCGTTTCACCGCCTGCGCGCGGTGGGCAGTGGCGCGGGCCTGGGGCTGCATCTGGTCAAGGAGATCATCCAGCATCACGGCGGCAGCGTAAGCGTCGGCGAAGCCGGTGGTGGAGGCGCCAGTTTCCGCATCGTCTTCCACCGCCCACCGCGATGACCGTATCCGCCTGACGCGGGAAAGGGCAGACGCCCGATAATCGGATGGGGGCGTGGGTTGCATGCTGCAGGCATGGGGGAACAGGCCTGCGATCATCCCGTCGTGTCGCCCGGCCTGTTGGGCAAGGCCAGCGCCGCCGCGCTGGTGGCCGGTGCGACGGCATGCTGCCAGCTGCCTGCACTGCCTCCGGTCGCCGCGGCCTGGCCGGGCCTTCTGGTTGGTGTGGTGGTCTGGATGTGCCGTTGGCGGGGGCGCTGGCTGGGCATGCTGTTGATCGGCGTCGCCTGGACCACGTTGCACGGCCAGTGGGCGCTGCAGGGGCAGTTGCCGCCGCAGGCTGCGGCGCTGGACAGCGTGCTGCGCGGCCGCGTGATCGACCTGCCGGACCACCAGCCGCGTTACACACGCTTCCTGTTGCAGGTGGACGACGATGCGGCATTGCCGACGCGCCTGCGGGGACGTCGCGTGCAGGTGTACTGGAGCGCGCCGTTCGCGCGTGGCGGCGGTGCGGCCGTGGCGGCGACTGCCCCGGCGACAGGCCTGGCAGAGGGCATGCCGAAGCGCCGACGGGTTGCGGCGGGATCGCGCTGGCAGCTGCCGCTGCGCCTGCGTGCGCCGCGCAGCCGGATCAATCCCGGCGGCTTCGATGGCGAGCGGCACGCCCTGATGCTGGGAATCGCCGCGGGTGGCCAGGTCCGTGACGGTACTGCGGCCATCGAACTGGCACCCGCCAGCGGCTTGCCGGCATGGCGCGAGGCGATGGCCCGGCGTATCGAGACCGATCTGCAGACAGACACCTCGCGTTTCGTGCGTGCATTGGCACTCGGCGACACCCGCGGCTTGCAGGATCGCGACTGGGAACAGCTGCGCGCGCTGGGCCTGACCCATCTGATCGCCATCTCCGGTTTCCATGTCGGGTTGGTGGCAGGCGGCTTCGCGCTGCTGGCGGGGCTGGTGTGGCGCAGTTGCAGCCTGTTGCCCAGGCGGGTGCCCCGGCCGATCGCCGCGGCGCTGGCGGCGGCCGCGGGGGCTGCCGGCTACGCGCTGGTGGCCGGGTTGGCGCTGCCCACCGTGCGCACGGCATTGATGATCGTGGTGGTGGCGCTGGCCCGCGCCAGCCGGCGCCGCCTGCCGTGGGGCCAGTCGCTGGCGCTGGCCGCGCTTGCCACCCTGCTGGTGACCCCGCTGTCGGTGTTGTCCGCGGGATTCTGGCTCAGCTTTGGTGGCGTGCTGTGGCTGCTGTGGTGCCTGCCCGGTGGCGGCCAGGCGGAGGCCGGCCTGGGGGGCGTGCTGAAGCCCTTCCTGGCCGCACAGGGCGTGGCCAGCGTGGCGCTGCTGCCGCTGGGCGTCAGCCTGTTCGGACAGGCGTCGCGGATCGGCCCGCTGGTCAACCTGCTGGCGGTGCCGTGGTGGTCGCTGGTGGTGGTGCCGCTGGCACTTTCCGGCACCGCGCTGGAAGCGCTGCATCCCGGGCTGGGACGATGGGCCTGGCAGTTGGCCGGCTGGACCTTCGAACTGAGCTGGCAATGGTTGCGCCCGCTCGCCGACTGGAGCGGGGCGGTGTGGTGGTTGCCGGAAGCCCCGCGCTGGGCGCTGCCGGTGGCGCTGCTGGGGGTGTTCTGGGGCCTGCTGCCACGCGGGCGCGGTGGCCTGCTGGCGGTGCCGTTGCTGTGCCTGCCGCTGTTGTGGCCGGCGCGCCAGCTTCCGCGACCGGGCGAGGTGGAACTGGTGGTGATGGACGTGGGGCAAGGCACCGCCGCGCTGGTACGTACCGCCCGCCATCTGCTGCTGTATGACCTGGGGCCACCGGGGGCGGGGACGGACAGCGGCGAGCGCGTGGTGCTTCCGCTGCTGCGCGCGCTGGGCACCGGCCCGCCGCAGCGGGTGATCCTGAGCCATGGCGATGCCGACCATGCCGGTGGCCTGCCCGGGCTGCGTCGCGCGCTGCCGGACATACCGGTAAGCGCACCGTCCGGCGCCGGCATCGAAGGTGCCAGTGCCTGCCATGCCGGACAGCAGTGGCAGTGGGATGGCGTCGATTTCCGCATCCTCCATCCACCGCGCGGGCACGCCGCACGCGGCAACGAGGGCAGCTGCGTGCTGCGTATCGGTACGCCACACGGCGCGATGCTGCTGGCCGGCGATGTCGGCCGGCAGGCCGAAGGGGAACTGCTTCGCGCCGCGCGTGGGCAGCTGGCCGCGCAGGTGGTGCTGGTGCCCCACCATGGCAGCGCCGGATCCTCCACGCCGGAATGAGTGGAGGCGGTGGCGCCGCGGCTGGCGCTGGTATCGGCGGGCCATCGCAATCGTTTCCGCCATCCGCGCCCGGAAGTCGTGGCGCGCTGGCGCGACATCGGCGCTGAAGTGCTCAACACGGCCGAATCCGGAGCGCTGCGGGCATGGCTGGGCGCGCAGGGGCTGCAGGTACGCGAACAGCGCATCCATGCCGCCCGCTGGTGGGACGCTGCGGGACGGGCGCGGGCGGCTGCTATCCTATCGGCGGACAATCATGCGGCCGATGGGCCGGAGGGGTGAAACGTGTGGGAACTGGTCAAGGCCGGTGGCTGGCCGATGCTGCCACTGCTGCTGCTCGGCGTACTGGCTTTGGCGATCATCCTGGAGCGTTTCTGGTCCCTGCGCCGTACCGAGGTGCTGCCGCCGGGCCTGGGGCAGGAAGTGCGCAGCTGGGCCGCACGCGGCAAGCTTGATCCGGCGCATGTGCAGGCGCTGCGCGCCAACTCGCCGCTGGGGGCGCTGCTGGCCGCCGCGCTGGAGGCGCGCAACCGCCCGCGCGAGCAGATCCGCGAGCGCATCGAAGACGCCGGCCGCCATCTGGTGCACCGCATGGAACGGTTCCTCAACGCGCTGGGCACCATCGCCTCGGCCGGCCCGCTGCTGGGCCTGCTGGGCACGGTGGTCGGCATGATCCAGATGTTCCTGGGCATCCTGGACCACGGCGTGGGTGACGTGAACCAGCTGGCCGGGGGTATCGGCAAGGCACTGGTGTGCACGGCCACCGGCATGATCGTGGCGATTCCGGCGCTGATGTTCCATCGCTACTTCAAGGGGCGCATCAACGGCTATGTGATCGAGATGGAGCAGGAGGCTTCGGCCCTGTTGGACGCGCTCGACGGCCGTCCCGGGGTGATGAACGCTGCGTCGCGCGCGCCGGCGCCCGCCGCCACCGCCCGCCCGGCCACGGCCAAGGGCTGACGGATGCGTATCCGCAACGACCGTGCCGGCGATGAGCCGCACATCGACCTGGTGCCGCTCATCGATGTCATCCTGGTGCTGATCATCTTCTTCGTGGTAACCACCACGTTCGATGCGCGTTCCACGCTGCAGGTGCAACTGCCGCATGCCAGCCAGCAGGCCACGGCCGAACCGCCGCGTGCGCTGAGCATCCTGGTGAACGCCGAAGGCCGCTACTTCGTCAACGACCAGGAAGTGCTGCGTACCGATGTGGAATCGGTGAAGCAGACGGTCGCGGCGGTGGCCGGCGAGGACCGCGAGCAGACCGTGCTGCTGCGTGCCGACGCGCGCACCCCGTACCAGGCCGTGGTGACCGCGCAGGATGCGCTGGGCCAGCTGGGCTTCCGCCGCATTGCCATTGCAACCGCTCCCGAGGTGCGTCAATGAGTTCCAAACACGCGCCCGTCTGGCCGATCTACAAGCGCCTGCTGGGGTATACCAGGGCTTACTGGATATTCATGGTTGCCGCCGTGGTGGCGATGGTGGTGGAGGCGCTGGCCGGTTACCACTTCACCAAACTGATGGACCCGCTGGTCAACCGCGGCTTCGTGAACCCCGAACCGCGCATGGCGGTGATCCTGCCGTTGACCATCCTCGGCCTGTTCCTGATGCGCAGCCTGGCCACCCTGGTCAGCGACTACACGCTGGCACGCACCGGCCGCAGCGTGGTGCGCGACCTGCGCGAGGAAGTGCTCAGCAAATACCTGCACCTGCCATCGGGTCATTTCGATACCGAAGCGACGCCGGTGATGGTGAGCCGCCTTAACTTCGATACCGAGCAGGTCACCCAGGCCAGCGCGGACGCGCTGAAGACGCTGGTGGCCGACACCCTGACCATCATCGCCATGCTGGTGGTGATGCTGCAGATGAGCGTCAAGGTGACCCTGGCGATGCTGGTGGTGGTGCCGATGATCGGCCTGATCGTGTCTTTCGTGGGCAAGCGTTACCGGCGCATCAGCCGCGGCATCCAGGACGGCATGGGCACCATGGCGGCAACCGCCGAGCAGTCGCTGGCCGCACAGCAGGAAGTCAAGGTGCATGGCACGCAGCAGCACGAGATAGAGCGCTATGCGCGGCTGGCCAACCGCATGCTGGGCCTGAACATGAAGGTTGAAACCACCCGTGCGCTGGCGTCCAGCACGGTGCAGTTCCTGGCGGCGGTGGCGCTTGCGGTCATCGTCTGGGTGGCCACCCGCGAAGCCCTGGTCGGCAAGCTCAACGCCGGCCAGTTCATGGGCCTGATGACCTCGATGATGGCCATCATTCCTTCGCTGCGGCGCCTGACCAGCGTGCAGACCTCGATCTCGCGTGGCGTGGCCGCGGCCGAGCGGTTGTTTTCGATCCTGGACATGCCGGTGGAACGCGACAGCGGTACCCACCGCATCGAGCGCACGCGTGGTGAGCTGGCGTTCGAGCATGTGATGCTGCGTTACCGCGAGGATGCCGGGACGGCACTGGACGACATCAGTTTCGTTGCCCGTCCGGGTACGGTGACGGCCGTGGTCGGGCGTTCCGGCAGCGGCAAGACCAGCCTGATCCGGCTGGTACCGCGTTTCTACGAACCCAGCGGCGGGCGCATCACTCTGGATGGGGTGGCACTGGATGAGTATCCGCTGGCCGATCTGCGCCGCCAGGTCGCCATGGTGGGACAGAAGGTGATGCTGTTCGACGACACCATCGGCGCGAACATCGCCTACGGCATGGACGCCAGCCAGGCACAGATCCGCGCCGCTGCCGAGGCCGCCAACGCCTGGGAGTTCATCGAACGGCTGCCGCAGCAGCTGGACACGCCGGTGGGCGAGAATGGAGCGCTGCTTTCCGGTGGCCAGCGCCAGCGCCTGGCGATCGCCCGTGCCATCCTGCGCGACGCGCCGATCCTGATCCTGGATGAGGCCACCGCCGCGCTGGACAACGAATCCGAACGCCTGGTGCAGGATGCGCTGCAGCGGCTGATGCCCGAACGCACCACGCTGGTGATCGCGCACCGCCTGTCCACCATCGAACATGCCGACCAGGTGCTGGTGATGGACCAAGGCCGCATCGTCGAACGTGGCACGCATGCCGAACTGCTGGCGATGGGCGGGCTGTACGAGCGCCTGTACAACATGCAGTTCCGCGAAAGGCAGGCCTGATGTCCAGCAAGGGTACGCAGACACCGGCCTACTGGTACGACGGTTCGCCCGCGCCGTTGGCCATGCGCCTGCTCAGTCCGTTGTACGGTTTCGCCAGCGGCCTGCGCCGGCGGCTGTACCGGCGTGGCTGGCTCAGGCCACGGCAGCTGCCGGTGCCGGTGATCGTGGTGGGCAACATCACCGCCGGTGGCACCGGCAAGACTCCCCTGACCATTGCCCTGGTGCAGCGGCTGCAGGCCGCCGGCTGGAAGCCGGGCGTGGCCAGCCGCGGCTACGGCCGCGAGCAGGCCGATACCGCGCGCTGGGTGCAGGCCGACACGCCGGTTGCACTGGGCGGCGACGAACCGGTATTGATTGCCTGGAAGGCGGGCGTTCCGGTACGCGTGGATGCCGACCGCGTGGCCGCCGGCAAGGCGCTCATCGACGCCGGCTGCGATGTGATCGTCTGCGATGACGGCCTGCAGCACTACCGGCTGGCGCGCGATATCGAGATTGAAGTGATCGACGCGCAGCGACGTTATGGCAACGGCCTGCTGCTGCCGGCCGGGCCGCTGCGCGAGCCGGTGGCGCGCGCCACCGAATGCGATTTCCGGGTGGTCAACCTGGGCGCGACGGCCCCTGGCACGGTGGACCATTGCGGCTTCGGGCAGTGGTCGATGGCCCTGAAGATCGACAGTGCGCAGCCGCTGGCCGGTGGGCGCCTGCGTCCGTTGGCGGCCTTCGCGGGCCAGCGCGTACACGCGGTGGCCGGCATCGCCCATCCGCAGCGCTTCTTCGACATGCTGCGCGCCGTCCGCATCGGGGTGGTCCCGCACGCGTTCGGTGACCACCACGCCTACCAGCCGCAGGACCTGAGCTTCGGCAGCGAACTGCCGGTGCTGATGACCGAGAAGGATGCGGTGAAGTGCCGCGCGTTCGCCACCGACTGGCACTTCGCCGTGCCGTTGCAGGCCGAGCTTCCCGCCGCCTTCTGGGTGGCATTGACCGACCGCCTGGAAAAGCTGCGCGCCGGATGATCCGCCGCATACCCCGGCCCCTCACCGAGAGAGCTTCCGCATGACCGAGTTCGTCGTTGCCATTCCCGCCCGCTTCGCCGCATCCCGGCTGCCGGGCAAGCCGCTGCGGCTGCTGGGCGGCGAACCGCTGGTGCTGCATGTGGCGCGGCGGGCGTTGCAGGCCGGCG
>JAFAFF010000032.1 GCA_023423605.1 Pseudomonadota bacterium | reverse complement strand
CTACGAAAGCTGCTTCAAGGCCCTGAAGGACGACGGCATCCTGGTGCAGCAATCCGAATCGCCGCTGATGCAGCTGGACCTGATCAACGAAATGCGCGCCGAGATGGGCAAGGCCGGCTTCGGCTCGTTCAAGACCCTGCCGTTCCCGCAGCCGTGCTATCCCACCGGCTGGTGGAGCGTGACCCTGGCGCGCAAGGGCGAGAGCGGTTTCGATTTCCGCCAGGCCGATGCCGCGGCCAAGAGCTTCGATACGCTGTACTACACCGCCGCGCTGCATACCGGCGTGCTGGTCACCCCGCCGTTCGTTGCATCAGCCCTTCGGGGCTGATGCGGCGCATCCTCCTTGACTCAAGGGGCGCTCCTCATCGACGGGATCGCGATTGAGCGAAGAAAAAACCCGCGCTGGCGACAGCGCGGGTTTTTGTATTGTGCTCGGCAACGGTGCGATCAGATCGCCCAGATTCCCGCAATCACCGCCAGCACCAGACCCCATTTGATGGCGTGGTAGGCAAATGCACTGCGTGCCCGCAATGCCTTGGCCTTCAGGCGCACCTTGTACACACCACCGAAGGCCTTGTTGACGCCACCGGTGGGGTCGCCCGGCAGGTTCGGCGATGCGCCACCGGCCAGCAACGTGGCGGCGACGGCGCGGTTGAACAGGCCTGGCAAGCCGAAACGCAGGGGACGCGCGATATCGCAGAACAGGATCACACGGTCCTGGTCGGTTTCGTTGTGCGCATGATGGACGTAGGTTTCATCGAACATCATCCACTCACCGTCCCGCCAGCTCCTGCGGATGCCGTCCACCTCGATATAGCAGCCATCATCGTTGGGCGTGCTCAGGCCCAGGTGCAGGCGCAGCGAACCGGCGAACGGGTCACGATGGGGGCGCAGCTCGCTGCCCGGGGGCAATTGCGCGAACATCGCCGCGCGAACATCGGGCAGCGACTCGATCAGCGCTACCGTGCGCGGACACAGCTGCCGGGCCGACGGGTGCGACGGGCCGTACCAGCGCAGGTAGAAGCGTTTCCAGCCACGGCGGAAGAACGAATTGAAACCGGCATCGTTGAAGCTGCTGGACGCGGCGATCTTCTGCGCGTCGCGCAGGGCCAGCGCCTCATCGCGGATCACCTGCCAGTTCTGCCGCAACGGCTCCAACTGGGGGAACTCCTTGCCCGGGTCCAGGAAGGGCGTTGTCGGCACCTTGGAGAACAGGTACATGACCACGTTGATCGGCGCCATGAAACTGGAATGGTCCAGCAGCTGCCGCGACCAGCGCGCACGCACCTTGCCGCGGTAATGGATGTACAACACGCAGGCTACGAACAGCGCCGCCAGCACGATCTTGATCATTGGATTCCTCCGGCCTGGACCGGGTAGAGATTGCAGAGTCCGGCGCGTCGCTCCATTGGTCCCGAACGCGCCGACGCGCGTCCACCGCACCTGCGGGCATCGCGCGCGAAGGCGCCATGGTCGGCAGCTGCCCGGTCCGGGTCAAGCACCACGGATGCAGCGGACCCGTTGATCTGCTTGCTGGCGCGCCCTTTGCCGACAGACAGCGGCACACGCTGTTCAGCGTTCGTTTCGCTGCTGGCGGCCGCCACACTGGCGCATCCCATTGAAATAACTTGAATTAAATAAGTGATACTACATTGTCCGCTCCTTGCGACGCAGTGTTTCAGTGGCGAATACGTCACCGCATGGAATAGCGAACTACTCGGTTCTAAAATTAACGAAAGCTTAGCCTCATCCGTTACACCGGTTCGCTTGACGCACTGCGCCGCCCACCGGGTTGCCGAGACCGTCATGACTACTGTTCCTTCCAATGCCTACTGTGCCGCCGAGGCGGCCGCCCCCTTGCTGCTCAAGCGTGGCGAGCGCTTCCTGGAGCCGGACGTCTACCGCACCTGCCTGGACGGTCGTCCCGCCGTGGTCAAGGATTACACCCGTTATCGCGGCACGCCGCTGTCCGTGCTGGCGCGCCTGCTGGTGCGCCGCGAAGCCAGGATGCTCGCCCGTCTGAATGGCTGGAAGCATGCCCCTGCGCTGCTGGGCACCATCGGTGGCTTGGCACTGGGCATGGAATTCATTCCCGGCCATACGCTCAGTACCGCACAGGCGGTGGGCAGTGATGTCTTCGAGCAGTTGCAGCAGGCACTGGACCGCCTGCACGCTGCTGGCATCACCCACAACGACCTGCATGGCACCAACGTGGTGGTGAGCGCCGGTGTACCGGTGCTGCTGGATTTCACCTCCGCGTGGCGCACGCCGCGCTGGTTGCGGCGTAACCCGATCAGCCGCCAGCTGAGTCGCAGCGATCTGAAGAACCTGGTCAAGATGCGCCAGCGGCTCACCGGGCAGCGGCCCAGCGATGCGCTGGCCGCACGCGTCGCCGACCCGGGCTGGGTGGCCGCGGTGCGTGAAGGCTGGAAGCGCTTCTACCGCTGGTCCAAGCGTCGCGGCGCCGGGTCCTGAACGCGTTACAGCGCGTCCGCGTCCAGCTCGCCGGTACGGATCCGCACCACGCGGCCCAGGTCGTACACGAACACCTTGCCATCGCCGATCTTGCCAGTGCCGGCCGCCTTGACGATGGCCTCGACCACCGCCTCGGCCTGGTCGTCAGTGACCGCCACCTCCAGCTTCACCTTCGGCAGGAAATCGACCACGTATTCCGCGCCGCGATAGAGCTCGGTATGACCCTTCTGCCGCCCGAATCCCTTGACCTCGGTCACCGTGATGCCGGTGACACCGCGTTCGGCCAACGCCTCGCGGACGTCATCGAGCTTGAACGGCTTGATCACCGCCATGACCATCTTCATCGTGCATCCTCCTGTGCGTCGGCGAGGAGGATAGCGCCTGCGACCACCACGCGCGATGGCGGACGCCGCCTGTGCCTGCGCGGCACCGGGCAGTATTCTTGTCTCCCATCCCCACACCGCCCGGCGACGGCCAGCCCCACGGCGCTCCGTCCATCGGCAATGGAGTCCGCATGATCGACCTGAACCACCTCGATGACCTCGCCCGTCGCCTCAGCGACCTGGTGCCGCCCGGGCTGCGGCAATCGCGCGAGGAACTGCAGTCCACCTTCAAGAGTGCGTTGCAGGCGGGACTGGGCAAGCTGGACCTGGTGACCCGCGAAGAGTTCGACGTGCAGCGTGCGGTGCTGCTGCGTACCCGCGAGAAGCTGGAAGCGCTCGAACAGGCTGTCGCGGCCATGGAAAAGCCGCCGGTTTCGCCACAGGGGTGAACACTGACGCGTCGGGTATCGGCATCCCTAGAGTTACCTGATCTTTCCCGGACGGCGGCAGCCGCCACTGCGTTTCATACTTGCCGCAACACCGCAGACCGGGATGGATGCATGAGCCTTGCGCTGGTCCACAGCCGTGCCCGCGCAGGCGCCGATGCCCCGCTGGTGCGTGTCGAAGTCCATCTGTCCGGCGGCCTGCCGGCCACGCAGATCGTCGGGCTGCCGGAAACCACCGTGCGCGAATCGCGCGAGCGCGTGCGTGCCGCCTTGCTCTGCGCGCGCTTCGATTACCCGCAGCGACGCACCACCATCAACCTGGCGCCTGCGGACCTGCCCAAGGAAGGCGGACGCTTCGACCTGGCCATTGCGCTGGGCATCCTGGCCGCCAGCGGCCAGCTCGATCCGCAGCAGGTGGTGCGACACGAGTACCTGGGCGAACTTGCGCTCACCGGCGAGCTGAGGCCGGTGGATGGCGTGCTGCCCGCCGCCATCGCAGCTGCCGAAGCGGGACGCACGCTGTTCGTGCCACCGGCCAATGCCGCCGAAGCCGCGCTGGCCGATCACGCCGATGTGCGTGTCGCGCGCACCCTGCTGGAAGCCTGCGCATCGGTGGACGATCCACGGCGCCTGCCACGTGCCGAACGTATCGCGGTGGACATCGAACCACCGCTGGATCTTGCCGACGTCCGTGGCCAACTGCATGCACGGCGGGCGCTGGAAGTAGCCGCTGCCGGTGGCCACAACCTGCTGCTGATCGGCAGCCCGGGCTGCGGCAAAACCCTGCTGGCCTCTCGGCTTCCGGGCATCCTGCCCGAAGCCAGCCAGGCAGAAGCCCTGCAGAGCGCGGCCATCGCATCGGTCAGTGGCAGCGGGCTGGACCCACGCCGCTGGCGCCAGCGACCGTTCCGCGCGCCCCACCACAGCGCCAGTCCCGCGGCCTTGGCAGGCGGCGGCAATCCGCCCCATCCCGGCGAAATCTCGCTGGCACATCATGGCGTCCTGTTCCTGGATGAGCTGCCGGAATGGAGCCGCAATGCGCTGGAAGTGCTGCGCGAGCCACTGGAATCAGGTCATATCCGCATCAGCCGTGCCGCACGCAGCGTGGTCTTTCCGGCACGTTTCCAGCTGGTGACGGCGATGAATCCCTGCCCGTGCGGATGGGCAGGCGATCGCAGCAACCGGTGCCTGTGTACCAGCGAACGCATCCAACGCTATCGCGCTCGCGTGTCCGGTCCGTTGCTGGATCGCATCGACCTGCATGTCCCTGTTTCCCGGCTGTCACCGGAAGAGCTGCGCGAAGGCACGCCGGCAGGCGAGTGCAGCACGGATGTCCGTTCCCGGGTGCTTGCCGCACGCGCGCGGCAGCAGTCGCGTGGCGCGCTCAATGCACATCTGGACAGCAAGGCACTACGCCGCTGCACCTCGCTGTGCGAAGGCGACCAATCCCTGCTTGAGCAGGCCATCGAACGACTGCAGCTGTCCGCGCGGGCCATGCACCGGATACTGCGCGTCGCTCGCACCATCGCAGACCTGGACGACAGCGGGGACATCCATACGCCGCATCTGGCAGAAGCCATCGGTTATCGACAACTGGACCGCGGTGCGGGGACGAGTGTCGCCTCGTCCCATTACCCATGATCCCGATCACCAGACCTATCGCAGCAAAGGATCCGCCGATCAACGCCAACGATGATCGCGACGCCCACGCTCATGATAGTGACGGGCACGCTGGCGACGTTCCTGCTCCCAGCGACGGCGGTCATCGTGGCGGTCATGACGATAATCGCGGCTGTCGCGGCGGTCCGGTGTGGTCACGTTGCCGATCGCACCACCGGCCAATGCGCCTCCGGCGATCATCGCCGGGTCTCCATGGGACAGCACATGCCCCGCCACGCCGCCGACCACCGCACCGACCAGCGTGCGTTTGTCCTTGCGCGACAGCGCATCGGCGTCGCCAGCGACGGTGACGCCTGCCGTCAGCGCCAAGGCAAGGGCAAGGCCGCGGATACTGAAGGAAACGGAACGGGACATGATGGAGTCCTCCAATCGTCGGTTGATGGAATCGGTGGCCGGGAAGCGGCCGACCGCTCACGTCCGAAGCTGAGCGCCGAAGATTGTCGGAACATTGCCGCTATCGATGTGACATGCGCCCCGTTCAGGTTTGGTCAGGCCACCTAGAATGCAACCGCCGGACCTACCGGAACGATCCCGGATGGATTGAGATGCTCGTGGCTGCCGTAATAGTGCTGTTTGATGTGATCGAAATTTACCGTCGCAGCGACGTCTGGCATGGCCATCATCCGCTGCACGAATGCGTGCAGCGCGGGATAGTCGGCAATCCGCCTTACGTTGCACTTGAAGTGCACGTAATACACCGCATCAAAACGGATGAGCGTGGTGAACAGGCGGATATCCGCTTCGCTCATTGCTTCGGCCACCAGCCAGGCACGGTCGCGCAGGCGTGCATCCAGCCAATCGAGCGTCTCGAAGAGCGGATACACCGCCGCCTCATACGCGTCCTGGGTGGCCGCGAAACCCGCCTTGTAGACGCCGTTGTTCAACGTGTCATAGACGCGTGCGTTGACGCGGTCGATCTCCTCACGCAAGCCCTTCGGATAGTAATCACCCGCACGCGCGCCCAGCGCATCGTATGCGTGGTTGAACATGCGGATGATCTCGGAGGATTCATTGCTGACGATCGTGCCGGATTTGCGGTCCCATAGCACCGGCACCGTCGCCTTGCCGGTCATGCCGGGTCGCGCCGCCTGATACAGCTCGTGAAGATGATGCGCGCCACGTTCCGGGTCCGGCGTGGTGTCGGGGCCGGGTGCGAACGTCCAGCCGTTGCGACCCATATGCCAGTGCACCACGGAGAGCGGAACCAGTGCGTCCAGCCCCTTCAAGGCCCGCACGATGAGCGTGCGATGCGCCCACGGGCACGCCAGGCTTACATACAGCCGGAACCGGCCCGGCTCCGCCTTCACCGCAGGTTCGCCGTCGGGGCCGGGCTCACCATCGGCCGTCACCCAATCGCGGAAGGCGGCTTCTTCCCGATGAAACTCGCCATCCTTCCCGGCATCGCCTGCCGTGCCGGGCTTCCAAGCACCGTCGATCAACATACCCATGGGTAACCCTCCTCTTCCAGACTCGGCGATATATGCCAGCCGCCGCCGCAGCAACCATGCGGCTGTTCTAGCGCAGGTAGCGGCAACTCCGGGTGAGCACGCCGCCAACATGAAGACGGGGGCCATTCGCCGCGTGGCATCATGCGGCCATGCGCCTTATCGAACTCGTCCTGCCGGTTTCCGATGTCGCCAGCGTGGCGACGTATTTCCGCGATGTCCTGCAGATGTCGGTGGAGGACAACCGCGTTCGTGTCGGCTGGAGCACCCTTCTGTTTGAAGAAGCCGGTGACCGTCCCGTTGGCGGTGTGCACCTGGCCTTCAATGTGCCGGACAACCGTTTCGCCGAAGTGACCGCATGGCTGCGCGCCCGCTCGCCGCTGCAACGCGATCCCGCAGGCAAGGAATACTTCGCGCTGGAAAGCAGCTGGCAATCGCAATCGGTGTACTTCACCGGACCGGATGGCCTGATTCTGGAGTTGATCGGTCGGCGTCGCCTGCCCGCCTCGTCACGAACGGGCGCCTTTCATGGCAGCGAGATCAGTTGCCTGAGTGAAGTCGGCATTCCTTCCAGCGACGTGGATGGCACGCGCGCAGAGATCACGCGGTGCTTTGGCCTGCTGCCTCTGTCCCTGCCCTCGCCCGCGTTCGCGCCGATGGGTGACGATGAAGGGCTGTTGATCCTGGTGGATGCTCAGCGTCCATGGTTCCCCGAGAAAAAGGATCTGCCGCGTGGACGCGGGCTGGACGTCCTCATCAATGACGTGCCTGCTGCCATCACCGGGAAGGATGAGGTAGTTGTAAGTGACACCGATCACGGCTGGCGGGTGCGGGCGCGCCAGGCGAGCCCGATTGCGCGTGCATGAACGCGCTCCTGCAATAAAAAGAAGTCCCGCCGGAGCGGGACTTCATTCGTTCAGCACAACGGCACGGCTCATTCCTCTTCTTCGTTGCCGCCCTGCTGCTGGTTCTGGTTGCGCTTCTGCTGTTCCTGCTGCTGTTGCTGCTGCTGGTCACGACCGCCATGCTGCTGGCCACGCTGATCCTGCTGGTTCTGCTGGCCCTGCTGATCGCGCTGGTTCTGCTGGTTCTGATTCTGGTTGGCCATCTCGGTTTCTCCAAAAGCCGCATGCGAAATGCCGCGGTCGATGC
>JAFAFF010000015.1 GCA_023423605.1 Pseudomonadota bacterium | reverse complement strand
CTTCCGCATCCAGCTGCCATTCGGCCTGGTAGGTCTGGGTGGGTTCGAAGCCATCGCCGAAATTGAACACGCGCGTCGCGCTGCCATGGCGGCTGACACGGCTGGTCAGCGACCAGCGGTCATTGCTCCAGCTGGCCGACAGCAGCGCACGGGTACGCGGCGTGGCGTCGGTCAGCGTGTTGCTTTCTTCCACACCGAACAGCACATAGGCCGGGTCCAGCGCCTGCAGTGCGGCCGGCGTGGGCAGCACGTTCTTCAGTTCGGTCTTTGCATAGGCCCAGGTGCCGGTGAGCAGCAGTTGGCCGTCGCCCAGCGCGTGACGCCAGTTGGCCACCAGTTCCGCGCCACGGGTGCGGGTATCGGCTGCGTTGACGAAGAAGCTGGCGCTTTCCAGGCCGGCTACGCCGAACTGTTGTTGTACATAGCCGGTCAGGGCGTCACCGGTGATGCTTTCCGACAGCGCGATGCGGTCATCGATGTCGATCTGGAACAGATCCAGTGACACATCGACGTTGTCGCCGAGGCGGCTGGTGAAGCCCAGGCTGGTGTTCAGTGACTTCTCCGGCTTCAGGTCCACGGCGCCCAGCCCGCGCGCGATGGGATTGTTCACCGACAACAGGCGCCCCTGCACCAGCTGCCCGGCGGCGTTGTAGCCGGTGGAGGTGGATTCGTAGCCGATCTGCGCCAGCGACGGCGCGCGGTAGTTGTTGGAGAGGGCCGCACGCAGGGCGAAGGCGGGTGCGAATTCGTAGCGCAGGCCCAGCTTGCCGGTCAGCTCGCCGCCAAAGTCATCATGATGTTCGTAGCGAGCCGCGATGTCGCTGGAGAAGTGTTCGCCGACCTGGCTGGAGACGCTGACATACGCGCTGGCCACGTCACGCGACAGGCGGGTGGCGTCCTGCGGGGTCAGGCCACCGCCCGCCTGCGAGCCGGTGGGACGATCAACATACGGGCCTGCGGCATAGCTGGCAGGGTCGCCCGGACGGGTCTGGTAGCGCTCGTGGCGGGCTTCCACGCCAAGGCCGAGGCTGTGGGTGATGTCATCGCGCTGCTGGAACACGCGGCCCAGGTCCAGGTTGGCCACGCTCTGTGCGTACTGGTAATCCGCGGTCCTGAAACGGGTGGGACTGTCCGGTCCGAGCGAAGCATTCAGCGAGTTGCGCAGCCGGTAGGTGAAGTCGTTCTGGCCGAAATCCAGGCTGCCATCGTAGTTCCATTCCCCCCATTGGCCGCGCGCGCCGGCAACGGCCTGCACATCGCGGTTCCCGCCTTCGGATATGGGGCGGTATCCCTGCGGATACACCTCCTTCCAGTTGGCGTCGCCGTCCGGGTAGCGGAAATAGTTTGCGCCCTCGGTGTCGCGTTGGTTGTAGGTGCCGAAGGCGTAGAACACACCGGTGTCGCCGAACGGGATTTCGGTGTTCAACCAGCCGTTGATGTCCTTGCTGGCGCCGTCGCCGAGCACATAGTTGCGCTTGCCCTGCAGTGCCAGGTTGGCCTCGGTCTGGTCCCACGGCGGAATCTGGTCGAAGCCGGCGCGGTTGGTGGGCTCGCGGTTCTTGTATTCCAGGCCCACGCGCAGGAAGCCGCCTTCTTCGCCAAGCACGGTGCCGACGTTGGCACTGAGGTTGCCGGTCTGGCCATCGGTGAGGGTACGGCCGATCGGTTCGAGGTCGGTATGGTATGCCCCGTAACTGGCTTCGATGGCACCGCCTTCCGGCGAATTGTCGAGGATGACGTTGATCACGCCGGCCACCGCATCGGAGCCGTACAGTGCCCCGGCACCATCGCGCAGCACTTCGATGCGCTTGATGGCGCTGACCGGAATGGCGTTGAAGTCCACCGGCGTGGTGCCCTTGCCGATCTTGCTGTCGGTATTGACCAGCGCGCTGTGGTGGCGGCGCTTGCCGTTGACCAGTACCAGCACCTGGTCTGGCGAAAGGCCGCGCAGCTGTGCGGCACGCACGTGGTCGGCGCCGCCGGAATTGGACTGGCGCGGGAAGTTGAAGGACGGCAACAGCGCCTGCAGTGCGCTGCCCAGTTCGCCGTTGATGACGCCGGCCTTGCGGATGTCGTCGGCGGTGAGCACGTCCACCGGCGAGGTGGATTCCAGCACGGTGCGGTCCGCCGCGCGGGTGCCGGTGACGATCACCGTATCCAGCTGGGTGGCATCCTGGGCGCGGGCAAGCGCGGGTGAGAGCACGAGTGCGATGGCCAGGCCAAGGGCCGAGACGGGCAGGCGGGGGGACATGGAAAACTCCGGCAGCAGCAACAGGGGGAGAGGGATGGCTTCATTTACATCCATCCGGATGGAGCGATATATTATCTTGGCGTGAGGGCAGGCTGCTGCGCAAGTGGCGATGTGCTTCTCATGAGCACATGCCGCAGGGGCATGAGGATTGTTGCCCCGGACGCGGCGTGAGCTGCGCGTTCCTGCCTTTTCCCTTGCCGGGGATGACCCGGCGTTCCCCCGTTTCGTGGAGCTGCACTGATGAAGAACACTGGTCTGGCCCTGACGCTGCTGCTGCTGGCCAGCGGATGCGCTTCCCTTCCGCCGCCGCCCGCCCCGCCATCGGCTGCCACGGCGGCATTGCAGGACGATGCCGCGCGGCCTGCGGCGGCGTCCGGCTGGGTGCGCAGCGAGTTGTATTTCGGCGTCGGCGAGGAGCGCGGGGCAGGCGAGCGGGAACAGGCAGGCACCATCAGCGAGACACAGTGGCGTGCGTTCCTGGACAAGGAGGTGACACCGCGTTTCCCGGATGGCCTGACGGTCTTCGATGCCTACGGACAGTGGCTGTTCCGCGGTGACGCCGAGCCCAACCGGCTGCGTACCAAGGTGCTGGTGGTGCTGCATGAAGACACCCCGCAGCATCGCGCGGACATCGAAGCCATCCGGCTGGCATGGAAGGCCGCCACCCGGCATCAGTCAGTGCTGTGGTCGCGGCAGGCGGTGGAGGTATCGTTCTGAACATGGCTGCCATGCCGCGGGCGATGCCCACGGGAATGTCACCTGCGCGGCGCTAGGCTCTGGTTTTCCCCTGCCCGGTAGCCTTTCCCATGAGCAAGCGCGTGGCCGAAATCGTCGTGGACACCCTGCAGCAGGCGGGCGTGAGGCGATGTTATGGCATCGTCGGCGACACCCTGAACCACGTCACCGATGCCATCCATCGCAGCGACATCGACTGGGTGCATGTCCGCCATGAGGAAGTGGCGGCGTTCGCCGCCGGTGCCGATTCGCTGGTCAGTGGGCAGCTCACCGCCTGCGCGGGTTCGTGCGGCCCCGGCAGCCTGCATTTCATCAACGGGGTGTTCGAAAACAACCGCAACCGTGCACCGATGGTGCTGATCGCCAGCCAGGTGGTCACCTCCGAACTGGGCATGGAATTTCCCCAGGAAGTAGATTTCAAGGCGGTGTATGCCGGTTGCAGCGTATTCTGCGAACAGGTCCACAGTGCCGACCAGGCGCGTCGCGTGGTGACGCTGGCCTGCCAGGCGGCCCTCAGTCGTCGTGGTGTGGCGGTGGTCATCCTGCCATCGGACATCAGCGAACAGGTGGTGAAGAACGACATTCCCTTCGCCGTACATCGTGCCCAGCCGGTGCTGCGGCCATCGGATGAAGAACTGCAGCGCATTTCCGGGCTGCTGGAGCAGGGCAGGCGCATCGCCATCTATGCAGGCGCCGGTTGCGAAGGCGCGCACGCAGCGCTGCTGGAACTGGCGCGCCGGTTGCAGGCGCCCATCGCACACACCTCGCGCGCGAAGGATTTCGTCGAGCCGGACAATCCGTTCAACATGGGCATGACCGGGATTTTCGGCATCGAATCGGGCTTCCACGCGGTGATGGAGTGCGACACCCTGCTGCTGCTCGGTGCGGATTTCGCGTGGGGCCAGTATTACCCGGACAAGGCCACCATCATCCAGGTGGACCGCGATGGCAGCCACCTGGGCCGGCGCCATCCGGTGCAGCTGGGCGTGGTGGGCGATATCGGGCCGACCCTGGAAGCGCTGCTGCCGCTGCTGCCGCCGCGCGAGGACAGCAGTTTCCTGGACGAATGCCTGGAGCGCCGCGAAAAGGCCATGGCGCGGCGCGCGGAAGAGGAAGCGCCAGGCGAAGGCGAGCTGATCCATCCCCAGCATCTGACCGCTCTGCTGGACCAGCATGCGGCCGACGATGCGTTGTTCACCGCGGACTGTGGTTCGCCGATGGTGTGGGTGCTGCGCCATATCCACGTCAACGGCCGTCGTCGCACGCTGACCAGCCTGCTGCACGGCACGATGGCCAACGCGATGCCACAGGCGCTGGGCCTGCAGAAGGCCTTCCCCGGGCGGCAGGTGGTGGCGCTGTGCGGCGATGGCGGGCTGACCATGCTGATGGGTGATCTGTTGACCGCCGTGCAGGAAGAACTGCCGATCAAGATCGTCGTATTCAACAATGGCTCGTTGAACTTCGTGGAGCTTGAGCAGAAGGTGGAAGGCCTGCTGGACAACTATACGTCGCTGAAGAATCCCGACTTCGGCAGGCTGGCCGAGGTGATTGGCTTCCATGGCCGCACGGTGACCCGCAGCGAAGACCTGGCCGCTGCCGTGCAGGAGCTGCTGGCGCAGCCGGGCCCGGCGCTGCTGGATGTGCACACCACGCCGACCGAACTGGTGATGCCGCCGCAGGTGGAGGCAGGGCAGGTGGCAGGGACCGCACGGTACATGGCCAAGGCCGTGCTGGGCGGAAGGATCGGCGAAGTGAAGGACCTGCTGGTGGACAATTTCCTGAAGCGGTAAGACCGGGAATGATGTAGAGCCGGGCTCTGCCCGGCTGGACCCATATCGCAGCGGGGCAGAGCCCCGCTCTACGTGGAACGCGGGGCCAAGGGTCATTGGCGCGGAACGGTCGCTGCGCCTACCATCGGCCGTTCCCCACCCCATGCGTCTGTCTCATGTCCGCTCCTGCTCCTGCTGCGCCGCGCCGCTGGTTCGTCGCCGGCGATTTCAACGGTTTCTTCGGCCTGCTGGTCGACAACCTGTCCATCCTGGGTTTCATCGCCATGGCATTGGTGGGAATGTTCCAGTTCCCTGCCGAGGTGGTGTTCACCCGCATGTTCCCTGGTACCGCACTGGGCGTGCTGGTCGGCAATCTGCTGTACACGCTGATGGCGCGCCGGCTGGCGGCACGCAGTGGTCGCGATGACGTCACCGCCATGCCGCTGGGGCTGGATGCCCCCACCAGCATCGGCATGACCCTGCTGGTGCTCGGGCCGGCGTTCGTGGCGTTCAAGCAGCAGGGCATGCCGCCGCAGGACGCGGCGATCGCCACGTGGCAGCTGGGCATGGCGTCACTGGTCGTCATGGGCCTGCTGAAGCTGGTGTTGTCCTTCTTTGGCGAGGCCGTGACCCGCGCGCTGCCGCGTGCCGCGCTGCTGGGCTCCATCGCCGGCATCGCGCTGGTGCTGATGGGGCTGCTGCCGCTGCTGGAGACGCTGCGCTCACCGCTCGTCGGCTTCGTCACCCTGGGTCTGCTGCTGTATGTACTGATCGCCAAGGGACGGTTGCCCGTGCGCGGGCCGGGCGTGCTGCTGGCCTTCGTGCTGGGCACGGTGCTGTATTACGGGCTCGGGCTTGCCGGCCTGGGCGCGCCCGGTTTCCAGGTGCCGGCGTGGACTCCACCGCAGTTCGTGCTGCCCCTGCCCAGCCTCGGCTTCATCGATGGCCTGCCGACCGCGATGACCTACCTGCCGCTGCTGCTGCCGTTCGGGCTGTTGATGGTGGTGGGAGGCATCAACGTTTCGGAAAGCGCACGCGCGGCGGGCGATGATTACCGCACCCGCGACATCCTGCTGGTGGAAGCGCTGGCCACGCTGGTGGCCGGTGTGTGTGGCGGAGTCGCGCAGACCACGCCGTACATCGGCCAGCCGGCCTACAAGCACATGGGGGCGCGTAGTGGCTATACGCTGCTGACGGGCCTGTTCGTCGGCATCGGTGGCATGCTGGGCGTCATCGCCGGGCTGGTGCAGTGGCTGCCGCTGGCCGTGCTTGCGCCGATCATCGTGTACGTGGCGATCGACATCACCACCCAGGCCTTCCAGGCAACGCCACGCCAGCACGCGGGCGCGATGGTGTTCGGTTTCCTGCCGTCGGTGGCCTACCTGCTGGCGATCAAGGCACCGGGCTGGATCCCGCCGGAACAGCTGGCGACGATGCTGACGACGCTGGATGGGCATGGGCTGCCGGAACTGGCGGTGATCTTCACGCTGGGCAATGGCTTCATCATCACCTCGATGCTGTGGATCGGTTCAGTGGCGGCGATGGTGGACGGCCGGCTGCGGCGTGCCAGCGGCTTCCTGCTGGTGGCGGCAGCGTTGACGCTGTTCGGCCTGATCCATTCGGTGGACCCGCGCGGCGGCATCTACCTGCCGTGGCAGCTGGACGGATTGGCCCGCGTGATCAGCTGGCAGTTCGCCGGCGCCTACGTGGCACTGGCCCTGGTGCTGTCGCTGCTTTCGCTGCAGAAGCAGCCGGTGAATGAGATGCATGGTGGGTGAAATGCCGGGTGAGTGGCCTGGTGGGGGCAACCC
>JAFAFF010000363.1 GCA_023423605.1 Pseudomonadota bacterium | reverse complement strand
GGCCTGTGCGGCCAGCGCCGAACCGAGCGAGCCGCAGGCGATTTCCAGCAACAGGCGCGCGCTCATGCCTGCTCGCTGGCATACACCGACGGCGCATCGCGCAGGTCATCCTGGCGCTGGCCGTCGCAGAAGGCGTAGACGAAGCCACGGTGCAGCGCATGTGCACCGACATCGCCGTCGCGGTTCATCGCCAGAAAGCAGACCTGCAGCGTACGGCTGGCTTCAGGACGCTTGCGCACAACGCGGGCGATGGCTTCACGACAGGCTTCGTCCGGGGTGCGCCCCTGCCGCATCAGCTCCACCACCAGGAAGGAGGCGGCATTGCGGATCATCTCCTCACCGACGCCGGACGCGGTGGCCGCCCCGACCTCGTTGTCCACGTACAGGCCGGCACCGATGATCGGGCTGTCGCCCACCCGGCCGGCCAGCTTCCAGGCCATGCCGCTGGTGGTGCAGGCGCCGGCCAGCCGCCCCTGCGCATCGCGCGCGAGGATGCCGAGCGTGTCGTGGTTGCTGCTGTCGCCGGGGCGGCCGCGGCGCTCGGCATTGATCTGTGGTGCGTAGTTGGCGGTCCGCTTCCACGCCTGCCAGGCCTTGCGGGCGTCGTCGGTGAGCAGTGCTTCGCGCGGAAAACCCTGTTCCAGCGCGAACTTCCGGGCGCCGTCGCCTGCCAGCATCACGTGCGGGGTCTGCTCCATCACCCGTCGTGCCACCGACACCGGATGGCCGATGTCCACCAGCGCGGCGACCGAGCCGCACCGCCCATCGCCGTCCATGATGCTGGCGTCCAGGCTCAGCACACCGTCGCGGTCCGGGTTGCCGCAGCGCCCGACGGTCGGATTGCACAGCTCGCTTTCGGCCCAGCGGGCGCCGCGCTCCACTGCATCCAGGGCGCTGCCGCCGTCGGCCAGCAGCGGCCAGGCGGCCTGGTTGGCACCCACACCGAAATCCCAGGTGGACACCACGCGGGCACCGGGCGTGCTGGAGGCGCGGGCGGCACGCGGCAGACCGGCAGCACCGAGCGCAAGGGCGCCGGCCTGCAGGAAGCGTCGTCGATCGGTCATGCGATGGTTCTCCTGAAAGACGCCCTGGCCAGCGGCCAGGGCCTACCGGAATGAGGCGGCGCCGAGCACGCCGAGTTCGCCGTGCTCCACGCGCCACACCGGTACATCGTGCAGCATGTCGGCCAGCACACCCTTGTTGAGGAAGCGCTCGACGAACGCGCTGCCGGGCAGGAAGCCGGCGATATGGGTGGAAATGCCGCCGGCCAGGTAGACCGAGCGGGCACCGAAGGTGATGGCGAGATCGCCGACGAAGCTGCCCAGCCAGCCACAGAACACCGCCACCGTTTCCGTGGCCATCTCGTCGTTGCCGTCCCGTGCGGCAGCCAGCAGGCCTTCGCTGTCGGTCCAGCGCGGGACCGCGCCGCGCAACTGGCACAGGCACTGGTAAAGATTGAGCATGCCGGTGCCGGACAGCACCCGTTCGTTGTCCACGTGCGGCCAGCGCTGCATCAGCAGCCGCAGCACATCCAGTTCCAGTGGCGTGCCTGCCGACAGCGCGGCATGGCCCACTTCGCTGGCCAGTACCGGCCGGCTGCCATCGGCAAAGCGCAGCGCGGCGCCAAGGCCCGTGCCCGGCCCCAGCACCAGCGCCGGCCATGCGGGGCCCGCGGCGGCCTGGCCATGCAACGGCACCAGCGCATCGGCCTGCACATGCGGAATGGCCAGCGCCACCGCTTCGAAATCATTGATCAGGCGCAGCGACGCCAGGCCCACCTCGCGGCGCGTGGCCTCCCCGTGCACCGGCCAGGGAAGGTTGGCATTGACCAGCACATCACCCTGCAGCACGCCGGCAATGGCCACCACGGCATCCACCGGCTCCCCACTGGTATCAGCGGCGAAATCGGCGAGGATGGCGGCAAGGCTGGGGAAATCCGCGCAGCGGAAGCGGCGGAACCCTTCTATGCGCGGGTGGCCTTCCTGCCCCTGCGCCCAGGCAAGGCGGGCGAACGTACCGCCGACATCGGCGACGATCGACGCACGCCTGCGGCGCACGGCCTGTCCGGACAGGGAAGAAGAGGTCTCCAGGAAGACCGGGGACGATGCCGCAACGTTCACTCGCACGCCTTTGCAGGAACTACTCGATCCGGGCGATTCTCGGTGATCGCCCGCGCTTTGCATAGCGCGGGCAGCGGCATGTTCAGGCGGTTCCGGCAGCCGGTGCGCCGGCCGGCAGGCGCACCGGACGGCTGGGGAAGGCGTGCCGCAGTATCCGCCATGCCACCTGTCCGAACTGCCGCGGCAGCGAACCGGTGTTGTAATGCTGGCCGTAGCGGCGGCAGATGGCCTTCACCTCCACGGCGATTCCGGCATAGCGGCTGGCCGGCAGGTCCGGATAGAAATGATGTTCGATCTGGTGGCTCAGGTTGCCCGACAGCACGTTCATCAGCCAGCCGCCGGTGAGGTTGGACGAGCCGCGCAGCTGGCGCAGGTACCAGTGGCCACGCGATTCATTGCGCAGGCAATCCTTGGGGAAGGTTTCGGCATCGGCGGTGAAGTGTCCGCAGAAGATGATCACGTACGTCCAGATGTTGCGCAGGCCGTTGGCCACCAGGTTGCCCAGCAGTACCGGCAGGAAGAAGGGCCCCGCAAGGGCCGGGAACAGCACGTAATCCTTGCCCAGCTGGCGCGCCATCTTGGCGCCCACCGGACGGGTCTCCTTCCACAGCTGCCGCGCGCTCATGCGGCCTTTCATCCAGCGGCCGATGCGCAGATCCTGGATGGCCACGCCCCACTGGAACATCAGCGCGAACACCGGCGCGATGAAAGGCTGCAGCAGATAGAACGGCCGCCAGCGCTGCTCGGGAAAGATGCGCAGCAGCCCATAGCCGATGTCATCGTCCATGCCACGCACATTGGTATAGGTGTGGTGCTTGAAGTTGTGGGTCTTCCGCCAGTTGTCGCTGGTGGCGACGATGTCCCATTCGTAACGGTTGCCGTCCAGCTTCGGATCGCCGGTCCAGTCGTACTGGCCATGCATCACGTTGTGGCCCAGCTCCATGTTTTCCAGGATCTTCGACAGCGCCAGCAGCAGCGTGCCGGCGATGCATGCCGTCCACAGCAGCCAGGGCACGAAGGCACCCAGCAGCGCGCCGACGAACAGCAGCGTGCGGCCCAGGACACCCGACCAGCGGACTGCCGCGGCCACACGACGGATGTAACGGGTATCGGACGCGCCCAGCTCGCCAAGCACGCGGTCGCGGATCGCATCCAGCTCGGCACCGAAGGCATCCAGCTCGCGGGGGGACAAGGTACGGTCGCTACGGCTCATCGCAATGGATTCCTTACAGGTCCAGGACCAGATCAGTGGTGGGCGCGCTGACGCAGATGCGCACCGGCTGTGCCGGTTCGCCCTGCTGCTCGCCGGTGCGCAGGTGCCGGGTGGACCCCAGCACGCGGTTGCAGGTGCAGGTGTTGCAGATGCCCATGCGGCAGCCATGCCTGGGCTTCAGCCCGTGTGCTTCAAGACTGTCCAGCAGCGATGCGCCACGCGGCACGGTGAGCTGGCGACCGCTGCGTGCCAGGGTCAGCCGCACCTCGCCTTCGACCGCATGGGACAGCGACGGCGGCGTGAAGGCTTCGCCCTGGAAACCGGCGACGTGGTGCAGCAGGCGCTGGCGGGCCGCGGCCACGAAGCCGTCCGGACCGCAGGCAAGCACGTGGCGCTGCGCCAGCGGCACATCGCCGAGGCTGTCGAAATCGCAGGTATCCACGCGCGCGGCGGGAGCATGCGCATCACGCGTGGCCAGCAGGCGCACCCGCAGCTGCGGATCGGCAGCCGCCCGTGCCGCCAGTTCGTCGCCGAAGCAGAAGGCCTCCGGCACGCGTTCCCAGTAATACAGGTCCACCGGGGCCGGCAGCGGCCGTGCGGCCAGCGAACGCAGCAGGCTGCGCATCGGCGTGATGCCACTGCCGGCGGCCAGCAGCAGCAGCGGCGCCGCGGTGGGAATGGCGAAATCGCCGAACGCCTGGCCGATGGTGAACACCGAACCGAGGGCGGCATGTTCCTGCAGATGGCGGCTGACACGACCGCCCTCCACCGCCTTGACGGTGATCGCCAGTTCGCGCGGCCCCAGCTGCGTAGGGCTGTAGCTGCGCTGCAGCAGGCGGCCATCGATCTCCACGCCCAAGGTGACATGCTGGCCCGGCTGCATGCCGCGCCAGTGGCGGTTGGTGCGCAGCACCAGCGTGCACGCGCCGGCGCCGGCCGGCTCACGCCGCAGCAGGCGCGCCAGCGGCTGTTCCAGCGTCCACAGCCGGTTGACGTGGCCGGCCCAGAAATCGAACAGCGCGGGCGACACCCAGCGGCGGGGCGAAACCAGCGGAGGGCGGGCAGGCAGGTCACGATGAGCGGCAGCGTTCATGGGGTGGACTATACGTGCGCGCACACAGGTGTGTATACAGGTGTATACGAACCGGAAAGGGGTATGATTCAGAATCCGTCACCCGGCCGCCCCATGTCCCAGACCGTTCTGCCACCGCCCGAGGATTCCACGCCGGCCCGCCGTTCGGTGACCCGCGAGGATCTGATCGCCGCGGCGCTGGCGCTGATCGGTCCGCACCGCAGCCTGTCCACGCTGAGCCTGCGTGAAGTGGCCCGCGAAGCCGGCATCGCGCCCAACAGTTTCTACCGGCAGTTCCGCGACATGGACGAACTGTCCATCGCCCTGATCGACCTGGCCGGACGCTCGCTGCGCACCATCATCGGCCAGGCCCGGCGACGGGCCACGATATCGGCCACCAGCGTGGTGCGGGTCTCGGTGGAAACCTTCATCGAACAGCTGCGCGCCGACGACAAGCTGCTGCACGTGATGCTGCGCGAAGGCGCGGTGGGTTCGGACGATTTCAAGCACGCCGTCGAGCGCGAACTGCACTACTTCGAGGATGAGCTGCAGCTCGACCTGGTGCGGCTGGCGGCGATGGACGGCGTGAAGCTGCACGCCCCGGACCTGGCCGCCAAGGCCATCACCCGGCTGGTGTTCGCCATGGGCGCCAGCGCCATGGACCTGCCGCCGGAACGGGATGCCGAGCTGATCGAGCAGATCTCCACGATGGTGCGGATGATCATCGTCGGCGCACGTACACCGGCCGCCTTCCGCCGCCAGCGCTGAGCCGCGGCGCCAGCACCCGTCACGGCAGGTGCGCGGCCATCGCCGCCTGTATCTGCGGCGGACTCTGGTAGCCGGGCATCCGCGCCATTTCCTGGCCGTCACGGAATATCGCCAGCGTCGGCGTCTGCCGCAACCCGAGGCCGCGGAAGAACGCTTCGCCGACCACTTCCATGCGCACCCGCAGCAGGGTCACTCCCACGCCCGCGCCGCTGCCGGCCACCCGTTGCAGCGCCAGCTCCAGCATCCGGCACGCCGGGCATTGGTCCTTGTGGAAATCCACCAGCAGGCGTGGTTGCGC
>JAFAFF010000334.1 GCA_023423605.1 Pseudomonadota bacterium | reverse complement strand
CCAACGGCATTTCCACCTCGTTGCCGTTCGACGTGCAGCTGCAGATGGTGCGCAGCATCCGCGGCTTCGAGAACGCGCACATCACCCGCCCCGGCTATGCCATCGAATACGACTACTTCGACCCGCGCGGGCTGAAGGCATCGCTGGAAACCAAGCTGGTCAACGGCCTGTTCTTCGCCGGGCAGATCAACGGCACGACCGGTTATGAGGAAGCGGCCGCACAGGGTCTGCTGGCCGGGTTGAACGCGGCACGCCAGGTGCGTGGGCTGGAGGGCTGGTGCCCGCGCCGCGACGAGGCTTACCTGGGCGTGCTGGTGGACGACCTGATCACCCATGGCACCAGCGAGCCGTACCGCATGTTCACCAGCCGCGCCGAGTACCGCCTGCAGCTGCGCGAGGACAACGCCGACCAGCGCCTGACACCGGCCGGCCGCGAAATGGGGCTGGTGGATGACCGTCGCTGGGCGGCGTTTGAAGACAAGCAGGCGGCGGTAACGGCCGAAAGCACGCGGCTGCGTGGTCTGTGGGCGACACCGGGCAATGCGCTGGGACGCGAGGTGGACGCCACGCTGGGCGTAGCGGTAAGCCGGGAAACCTGCGTGCTCGACCTGATGAAGCGCCCGGAACTGGATTACGCCAGGCTGATGCAGGTGCCATCGCTGGGGCCGGGCGTGGCCGATGCGAAAGTAGCCGAGCAGGTGGAGATCGGCGTCAAGTATGCCGGTTACCTGGACCGTCAGCGCGAGGAAATCGCCCGCCAGCAGCGCCATGAAACCACGCCGATTGCCGCCGGTTTCGATTACGCGGGGGTGCGCGGTCTGTCGGCCGAAGTGCTGCAGAAGCTGGAGCGCGTGCGGCCGCAGACCATCGGCCAGGCGCAGCGTATTCCCGGCATGACGCCTGCGGCGATCTCGCTGCTGCTGGTGCACCTGGAACGCGCGCGGCGCACACGCGTGGCATGAGCGCGATGGCGCTTGATGGGTGACGAAGCCCTTCCTGGTGGTTGACGAAGCCTTTCCTGGTGGGTGACGACCGTTGGTCGTCACTGGACCCGCCTGCAGCAACAGCGTGACGACCAACGGTCGTCACCCACCATCTCTCCCGACACTTCACCCCACATCCTCACTCGCCACGCTTTCCGATGATCACGCAGGAGACTCCCATGACCGCCATCCGTCCCTTCCGCGACAAGATGCCGGTGCTCGGCGCGCGCAGTTATGTCGACCCGGCCTGCACCATCATCGGCGATGTCGAAATCGGTGACGACGCGTCGGTGTGGCCGGCCTCGGTGATCCGTGGCGACGTCAACTTCGTGCGCATCGGCGCGCGCACCAACGTGCAGGACGGCACCATCATCCATGTCAGCCACCACAGCCCCTACAACAAGACCGGCTACCCGACACTGATCGGCGAAGGCGTGACCGTCGGCCATGGCTGCATCATCCACGCCTGCAGCATCGGCGATTACAGCCTGATCGGCATGGGCGCCTGCATCCTCGATGGCGCGCGGGTGGAACAGCATGGTTTCGTCGGCGCCGGCGCGGTGGTCGGGCCCGGCAAGGTCGTCGGGGAAGGCGAGCTGTGGCTGGGCAATCCCGCGCGCCTGGCGCGCCGGCTCAGCGACAAGGAAATCGAGGCGCTGCACTATTCGGCCGACCATTACGTGCGCCTGAAGGACGAATACCTGCGCGGGTAACAGTACCGCCTGCAGGCTGCATTGCTTCGACGACTCAGCCGGGCAGAGCCCGGCGCTACGAGGGGTCAGACGTAAATGCGCGTGGGCGCTTCGTCGATGATGGCGTGCGGCACGAACCGCGCGCTGTCGCGGGTGATCGCGCTGTCGTCTTCGCGGATGCCGATGCCGCAGGCATGATCGCCCACCACCCAGCTGCCGATCAGCGGATAGCCGCCTTCGAAACGCGTCAACGGGTGGGCCTGCTGGATGATCGATGGACCCTCATAGGGACCGTCGCTGCGCTGCACGCTGCCATCGGCCAGATGCATCTCGATGTTGGCACCCTCCCGCGAGAACAGCGGCTTGCGTACCCAGCCTGCACCCAGCGCACGGCCGTCATCGAAATACGATTCCAGCAGGTTCGGATGGCCACGATGCCGTTCCCACAGCAACGGCAGGATGCCCTTGTTGCTCAGCACCGCCTTCCATGCCGGTTCCAGCAGCTGGATGCCTGAAGCCGGCAGCGCGCGCCCGAACTCCTCGGCCATCAGGTCTTCCAGCGGATACAGCTTGAACAGGGTACCGATCACCGTATCGTCCAGCGCGGTGAAGCGGCCATCCTCCGACAGGCCGATATCCTCGATGGCGATGCCTTCGCCGTGCAGCCCGGCCTGCGCCGCACAATCGCGCAGGTATTCCACCGTGCCGACGTCCTCCTGCGAGCTGCCCACCGCGCTGAAGTACAGCGGTGGCGGCAGCCGCGAGGAGAGCTCGCCGAAACGTTCCACCAGCGCCTCGTGGATGGCGTTGAACTGGTCGGCGTGCTGCGGCAGGCGGCCGCTGTTGCGCTGGTCCTCCAGCCACTGCCACTGGAAGAAACTGGCTTCGAACAACGACGTGGGGGTGTCGTAGTTGAGTTCGTACAGCTTGGCCGGCCCCGTGCCGTCATAGGCAAGATCCAGGCGACCGTAGAGATGTGCCTGGCGCTGGTGCCAGCTGTCGGCGATCCACTGGCGATAGTGCGCGGGGATTGCCAGCTGGTCCTTCAGGCGCTCGCTGCCGACTACCTCTTCCACCAGCGCGATCGCCATCTGGTGCAGTTCGGCGCTGGGGTCTTCGATGTCATTCTCGATCTGCCGAAGGGTGAAGGCGTAGTACGCCGTTTCATCCCAGTACGGCTGGCCGTCAATGGTATGGAAGCGGAAGCCGGCTTCCTCCGCGCGTGCCCGCCAC
>JAFAFF010000272.1 GCA_023423605.1 Pseudomonadota bacterium | reverse complement strand
AGGGTGATGGCATCCGGGCTGCCATCCTGGTGGCGATGGTCATGCTTCAGGCGCAGGCCGTGCTCGGTGCGCGACAGCACCCAGGTGCGGGAATGATCGTCGCCGACATGGAAGGGAATACGCAGTTGCTGCGAAGGGTCTTCGCAGCCGCGCACGTGCATCACCAGGCGCTTGCCCGCGAACGGATCTTCGCCGACAGGGGGCGGATTGTCTTCGACCACTTCACCGGCATAGGCCTTGCCGCAGTGGGCAGCGACGGCCGCCAGGAACGCATCGCCGGGCGCCGTGGCGACTTCCTGCGATGCCACGTCGGGCGACTTGCCACCGCAGCCGGCCAGGGCAAGCGCAAGCGCGGCGGTCATGGGAATGGATCGGAACAGGTTCATCGTTCCACCCTACCCAGCCCGGCCACGCCACGCAAACGGTGGCCGTCGCGGTTGCCGCTTCAGTCGCCGGAGCTGGCGGCGGCAGGCGTGCCTGCAGGCTTCTCCACCAGATTCTTCCTGTTGGCGCCGAAGTCGGTTTCATACCAGCCACCGCCGGCCAGCCGGAACGACGGCGCGGTGATCTGGCGTTTCACTGTTTCCAGCCCGCACTGCGGGCACTGGGTGGGATCGGCATCGGCGATTTTCTGCAGGCGGTCGAAAGCGTGGCCACAGTCGGTGCAGGCGAAGGCGTAGATCGGCATTTCGGGCGGGATCGCAGGGATTCTGGGCGCGCATCTTAAGGCATCGCGAAGGGGCCGTCAGGGGGCCTGTGTTAAGGTGGGCCACGTGTCTGCCAAACCTTCCCCACGAAGGTCGCACCCATGTTGCGGCTGACCGCGTTGCTGCTCGGAGTGGCGCTGCTGCTGACCGGCGGCGGCCTGCTGGGTACCCTGCTGGCCGTCCGTGGCGGGCAGGAAGGCTTCAGTGCCAATGCACTCGGCTGGGTGATGTCAGGCTACTTCGCAGGCTTTTTCCTCGGTACCTTCACGGCGCCACCGCTGATCCGGCGGATGGGCCACAGCCGCGCCTTCGCCTTCCATGCCGCGCTGGCCACCATGGCCGTGCTGCTGCATCCATTGTGGTTGCAGCCATGGGGCTGGGGCGTCCTGCGGGTGGTGACCGGCATCGCCCTGGTCGGCCTGTACACGGTGATTGAAAGCTGGCTCAACGCCGAGCCCGATCCCCACCGCCGCAGCCGCGTGTTCTCGCTGTACATGATGATCAACCTGTCCGCCCTGGCGGTGGGACAGGTGCTGCTGATGCTGGGCGATGCCGGCGCAGCGGCGATGTTCACCATGACCGCGCTGCTGATCTGCGCGGCCATGCTGCCGGTCACCGCAACCCGCCTGCGGCAACCGGAGGTGCCGAACGTGCCGCGCCTGAAACTGGCCCGGCTGTATTCGCTGGCGCCGGTGGCCACCGTCGCCGCCGGGCTTTCCGGGCTGGCAATGGGTCCGTTCTGGGGCCTGCTGCCGGTGTATGCCGCCGGAATCGGGCTGCACGGCGATGGCGTGCCGTTGTTCATGCTCACCGCCATCGTCGGCGGGGCGCTGCTGCAGTGGCCGCTGGGCCGCATCAGCGATGGCCACGACCGTCGCATCGGCCTGCTGTCGCTCAGCGTTGCCGCCGCCGCACTGGCGGTGCTGGCCGCCCTGCCACCCATCCAGCAGCAACTGCAGCTGATGTTCCTGCTGGTGTTCTGCTACGGCGGCCTGGTGTTCGCGCTCTACCCCTTCGCGGTGGCGCACATGCTGGATTACCTGGCCAGCGAAGACCTGCTGTCCGGCTGCAGCAGCCTGCTGCTGGTGCACGGTGTCGGTGCCGCCGTCGGCCCGGCACTGGCTGGCGTGCTGATGGAACGCTTCGGCGCACCGGCGCTGCCGCTGTACTTCGCCACCGTGCTCGGCAGCCTGGCGGCCTTCACCGCCATGCGCCTGCTGCTGCATGCACGCCTGCGCACCCATCCGGCACCGTTCCGCCCCATGCTGCGCACCACGCCATCGGCACTGGAACTCATGCCTGAAACCGAAACTCCCCTCCCCCCTGAAAAGGAAGTGCATTGACTGTTGGAAGTCCCTCCCCTGTCCATCCCACCCCTGTTTCCTCCTCCCCCGAACATGCTGATCGTCCGGCACTGATACTGGCCACCGACCTCGATGGCACCTTCCTGGCCGGCAGCGCCGAACAGCGCCACCGCCTGTACCGGTTGATCGACCAGCATCCCGGCATCTCCCTCGTCTTCATCACCGGCCGCGGTCTGGAAGCGGTGATGCCGCTGTTGTCGGACCCGTCCATTCCACGCCCGGATTACATCGTCTGCGACGTCGGCGCGACGGTCGTGGATGGCCACACGCTGCAGCCCCTGCAGCCGCTGCAATCGATGATCGACGCGCACTGGCCCGGGGACCAGGTGGTGGCCGAAGCGATGCGCCCGTTCACCGCCCTGCAGCGCCAGGATGTGCCCCAGGAACGCCGCTGCTCCTATTTCTGCGATCCCGGAACACTGGCACCGCTGCGCGCGCAGATCGAACAGACTGCCCGTGCGCTGGGCTGCGATGTGCTGTATTCGGCCGACCGTTACCTGGACATCCTGCCCCCGGGCACCGACAAGGGCCGCACGCTGGCCACGTTGGCACGCGTGCTGGACCTGCCGGTGGAGCGCATCCTGGTGGCCGGCGACACGCTGAACGATCTCTCCATGTATGTCGCCGGCTTCCGTGGTGTCTGTGTGGGCCGCTCCGAACCGGCGCTGCTGGAAGCCACCGCTGGCCAGCAGCGCACCCTGCACGCCAAGGCGCCGGGCTGCGGCGGCATCTTGGAAGCGATCGCCCACTTCGGCCTGCTGGATGCGCGTGATCCCCACCTGGCCGCACCTGCGCCAGCACCCCATGAAGGGGCCCGCCTGCTGATGGTCTATCACCGCCTGCCGTTCGACGAGGCCATCGAAGACGGCAAGCTGGTGCAGCGCCCACCGCGCTCGCCCAACGGCATCATCCCTTCGCTGCTGAGCTTCTTCGAAGGTGGCCAGCAGGGCAGCTGGATCGCATGGGGCATCGACGACCCCAGGCATCGCCCGTTCCAGCGCCACGTGCAGGTGGACGAAAAGCGCTACCCCACCCTGCGTGCCACCCGCGTGCCGCTGAGCCGGCAGGAAGTGGACATCTTCTACAAGCGCTTTTCCAAGGAAGCGTTCTGGCCGATGCTGCATGTGTTCTGGGAGCGTGCACGCTTCCGCGAGGACGATTGGCAGGTGTTCCTGAAGGTCAACCGCCGGTTCGCCGAAACCACGGCTGCCGAAGCCGCACATGGCGCCACCGTGTGGATCCATGACTACAACCTGTGGATGGTGCCTGCCTATCTGCGCGAACTGCGGCCGGACGTGAAGATCGCCTTCTTCCACCACACCTATTTTCCTTCGGCCGATGTATTCAACGTGGTGCCGTGGCGTCGCGAGATCATCGGCAGCCTGCTGTCCTGCGATTATGTCGGCTTCCATATTCCCCGCCAGGTGGAAAACTTCGTCGATGTGGTACGCGGTGCGATGCCGGCCGAGCGCCTTGCCTGGGAAAGCTGCGCCCCCCGCTTCCTCACCTACGGTTGCGCGGTGGGCCTGGATACGATGACCACCCGGCTGAGGGTAGGCGACCGTGAAGTCGCGCTGGGCGCGCATCCGGTCGGCACCGACCTGCGCCGCATCCACGACACCCTGGCGCGCAGTGACGTACGCAATGACATCTTCAAGCTGCGCCGCGAGATCGGCGCACGCAAGCTGGTGCTGTCGGTGGAGCGGCTGGACTACACCAAGGGCACGCTGGCCAAGCTGGAGGCCTTCGAACGGGTGCTGGAACAACATCCCGAACAGCAGGGCAAGGTGACCCTGCTGATGGTATGCGTGCCGGCCGCGCGCGAGATGACCGTGTACCGTACGCTGCAGAACCAGATCGAGCAGGCGGTGGGACGCATCAACGGCCGCTTCTCCCGGCTGGACTGGACCCCCGTGCGCTTCTTCGCCCAGGCACTGCCCTTCGAGCAGGTGGTGGCGCACTATGCCGCCGCGCACGTCATGTGGATCACGCCACTGCGCGATGGCCTGAACCTGGTCGCCAAGGAATTCGTCGCCACGCATGGCATCGAAGGCAGCCACGGCGTGCTGGTGCTGAGCGAATTCGCTGGCGCCGCCGCCGAGCTGAAGGGCGCCGTGCTGACCAACCCGCATGATCCGGCAGACCTGGCCGCGGGCCTGATGCAGGCGCTGTCGATGCCGGAAGAAGAGGCGATGGGGCGGCAGCGCCAGTTGCAGGGCATCGTGGAATATCACGACGTGGAACGCTGGGGCCGCGAATTCCTGGAAGCCGTAGCCGCCGCCGGCCACGATTCGTAGAGCCGGGCTCTGCCCGGCTGAAGCCTCTCGTAGAGCCGGGCTCTGCCCGGCTGAGACCTCACCGCGCAGCGGGGCAGAGCCCCGCTCTACCTGATCGCGTCAACCGATCAACCCATCGGCCAGCGCACCCACACGGGCCAGTACGGCATCGCGCTGCGCGCTGTCCACCGTGGCTCCCTGCAGATAGGCGGTCAGCACCCACGGTGAGCCACCGTCCCGCGGCCACAACACCGCGATGTCGTTGCGCGTATCCACACCGTTGCTGCCGGTCTTGTCGCCAACCCGCCAACGTTTCCCCAGCCCGGCACGCAGACAGTCGTCGCCGGTTTCATTGTCCAGCAACCAATCCGCGAACTGCTGGCGTGAAGAGGCCGACAACACGTCGCCCAATGCCAGACGCTGCAACGTCATGGCCATGGCGGCCGGGCTGGTGGTATCGCGGGGATCGCCAGCCGCGAACGCATTCATGGCCGGCTCGATGCGGTCACTACGGGTCACCGCATCACCCTGCGTGCGCAGGAAACGGGTGACCGCAGGCGGCCCACCCACTACGCCAAACAGCAGGTTGGCGGCGGGATTGTCACTGGTGGTCATGGTGGCGCGGCACAGATCGCGCACCGTCAGCGTCTTGCCCACATGTCGAGCGGTCAGCGGCGCGTGCGAGAGCATGTCCCGTTCGCGGACGGCCACGCGCTGGTCCAGCGAAAGCGTGCCGGCCTCCGCGCCACTCAGTACTGCGGCTGCCAGCACCGCCTTGAAGGTGCTGCACATCGGGAAGCGTTCATCCTGCCGATGGCCGATGCGCCTGCCGCTGGCGGTATCCAGCAGGGAGACGCCAAGGCGGCCACCGCTGGCCTTTTCCAGCGCAGCGAAGTCCGCCGCGGCAGCGATCCGTGCAGGAGCACCTGGCAGCGCACCGCGCGCCAGTAATGGCAGCGCTGCCGAGGTGGCCAGCACCGCGGCGCTGGATTGCAGGAAATGTCGTCGGGAAAGCATGCGGTCGCTCCTTGGTCCGGTGCGTCATCTTCGGCGGGACCGGCCGCCTCCACCAGCGCAACGTTCTCGTGCCTGCCAACAGTAAAACTCATGCCTTCTCTGCTTCCGTCGCCGGATTTGCCGTCAGCGCAGCCGATGGACCATGATCAGCCACCAGCTATCCTCATGCCACCCATGCTTTCGCCGACGCTTCCGCTCAATGCCCTGCGCGCCTTCGAGGCGGCCGCGCGGCACCAGAACCTGACCCGCGCGGCGCTGGAACTGTGCGTCAGCCAGGCTGCGCTGAGCCATCAGATCCGTGGCCTCGAAGATCGCCTGGGCGTGCGTCTGTTCCATCGGCTGCCGCGCGGGGTGGCCCTCACCGATGAGGGTGCGGCGCTGTACCCGACCTTGAACGAAGCCTTCCAGCGCATCACGCTGGCCATGGCGCGCTTCACCGGCACCGGCGAGCGCCAGGTGCTCACCCTGGGCGTGGTGGGCACCTTCGCGACCGGTTGGCTGTTGCCGCGCCTGGCTGCTTTCGAGGCAGCGCATCCGGATATCGATCTGCGCCTGCAGACGCATAACAACCGCATCGACCTGGCGGGCGAAGGCCTGGATGCCGCGATCCGGTTCGGCGACGGCGACTGGCAGGGGCAGGTCTGCACGCGGGTGCTGGACGCGCCCTTTGCACCATTGTGCGCACCGGCGCTGGCGCGGCAACTGCGCTCCCTGGCCGACCTGGCCCGCGTACCGCTGCTGCGCTCTTACCGCAGCGATGAGTGGTCGCGCTGGCTGCAGGCCGCTGGCGGACCGGTGATCGAGGCACGCGGGCCGGTGTTCGATTCCTCGCTGACGCTGGCCGTGTCAGCCGCAAGTGGTGCCGGAATGGCACTGCTGCCATTGCGCATGTTCGAGCAGGAACTGGCCGAGGGACGCTTGCAGCAGCCCTTCGCACAGACCGTGGAACTGGGGAGTTACTGGCTGACGCGGCTGCGTTCGCGCGCGGAACGTGATCCGGCAAGTCGCTTCCGCCAGTGGCTGCAGGACGCATAGCCCGGCCCTGCCCGGCTGCTGCCAGACCCCTCGTAGAGCCGGGCTCTGCCCGGCTGGATCACACCCCGCTAGTAGAGCCGGGCTCTGCCCGGCTGATGGTGCGTCGATGGGGTAAGCCGGGCAGAGCCCGCCCCCACACGCTACCCAAACGCCCGCGTGAGCAGTTCATCGAGTGCATCCATGATTTCCTGCCCATGCTCCTTCAACGAACCAACATGTTCCTTGAGGAAGCCCACGGGCACAGAGGCAATCTCCAACGGCTGAAGCAATACCCGTTGGCCGCGCACCCTGAACTCGGGCGTGAAGCGCGAAGAGGAAAGCGGCACCACTGCTTTTGCCACCAGCGTACACGTCGAACTGGCAGGTCACAGTGTCGAAAACTCATCGGCAAACGAACCATGGGTTTCGGTGAACGACCTCCACTCTTCAGCCGAGCGCTGCAGCTCCCTGGCCCTCGCTCCGTGGATTTCATGTTCCCGAGTGACGATTGACGTTGCTTCGTCAAACCGGCGGAGGAGGCCATCGGTATTACCCTGCTTGGCATGGGAAAAACGACTAAAGTGCATGCAATGGCGACAAACCAACGGAAATGGATCTTATGGGCAGGCGCGCTGGCAGCCGCCACCTTTCTGGTGCTCTGGCATACGACCAGAACCATGCCCGTCGCGCGCTCCAGCGATGGTGGAAATCCGCCCGTGGCGCTCACTACCCAACGTCCATCGCCTCCTCTTCCACCGGATGCAGGGAAAACGCAGACTGTTCCCAGTGCCCAAAGCGTCTGGTCGTCTTCAAGCGAACGCGCATCCGCAGCAGCATTTGCCCAGATCCAGTCTTCTGCCACATCGGGGGATACCCGCTCACAACGGGAACTTGCCGAACTATACGAACGCTGCGCCATCTTCAGCCTGTCGCCCTCCAACCTGTATTCGACATTGGACGTGTTCGCACGGTTTCGGGGCGAGCCCGTAACGGTCCATGACAACGTCAAAAGGCGTTTCGCTGACGCATGCTCCGGAGTTGATCGGGGCCAGGTGATCCCGACAGATGCGTATATGGAGTGGTATGCCCTGGCGGCTCAGCACGGCGATGCGTATTCCATGGTCAAACTGGCGTCCTTCAATAACAGCACCCTTGACGATAGTGATTACCAGTCCATTGCCCGCCATGTCGTCCACTCAAAAGACCCGGAAGCGCTCTTTGCGCTGGGCGATCTGCTCGCGCTTGCGCCGGATTCGGCGGATCTTGCTGAGTTCCGTTCGCTGTCCGGTCCTGCTGAGTACTACGCCCTTGGCATCGTCGCGTGCCGCATGGGCGCCGATTGTGGAGAGAGCTCCTATCGAATGGACTCGGTCTGCATCAATCTGGGTGTTTGCGGAGCGGGGAATTACGAAGACGTCGTCAGGAGCAGGCTGGTGCCCGCCGACCAGCGGGAAGCGCTGGAGCAAGCGATAGCAGCCGCGAACGAAATCATCGCCAGGTAGAGCCGGGCTCTGCCCGGCTGACGGGCGCCTCGCCAACCACCACGCTACCTCGCCGAATGACGCTTTCGAAATGCTCGTGGCAACGCACTGATCGGTGCGAGGCGCTCGAAATCCGCAGCTTTCCTCATGTACCAATGCGATGCAGGCCAAGCACGATAAGTGCGCTGGTGCACTTTGCATCAGCCGGGATTGGCGTCCCGATCAACACCTGAACGGTAAGCTCTGTTGTTGCCCTATGGGCACGGCGGAGAATGCATTGCCTCGCCGGTTCCATGGCGGGCGGTGCGCGGGGGTCACCTCGATCCGCCGGTTTCTCGTTCAGGTGTTCCGGTACGCCAACCCGCACCGTCCGCCACCTCGCGCTTCGGCGCAGGTGGCTTCCCTGCGATACGAGGCTACCGATGACCGATTCCTCTCCCGTCAGTGCGCGCCTGTATGCCTTGATTGGCGACGCCATACAGGACCTTCCGCCGCTTTTCATCAATAGGCTTGAACGCATCCTGGCCGCCCCAGGCGGCACGGGAACGACCACCAACCGCGTCGTGAACCTGTTTCGCGAACAGAACCATGCGTCTGCGGCGGACGAGCAGCGCAGCGACGGGAGGCCGATTTCGGTTTTCCATCAGACGCGGGCCGCTTCGATCAGTCGCAGACTCGCCGGCCTGAGTGCCATCGTGCAGGTGCTGGAAGCCGCGCATCACTGCCGGGAAGGCGAAAGCGCTGAACCCGTGCTTGGCGCTCATCTGGTAGAAGGCCTGTTGATGGCGGGTCGGGAGTTGTTCGATGCGGTGAATGAGGATTTATGTGGTGTGAGGTAAAGAGCCTTCGGCTGCATGACGACCTTACGCGCCATGCAGCGCCCCGCTGATGACGGTCCTGTTCGTTGCCGAAGGCACCACGAGCGCGTCGACCGGGCACGCCGGGCAGAGCCCGGGTCCATGCGGTGGGCCGTCAGCGGCCGAGGGCGGCCATGTAGGTGAGCAGGCGCAGCCGGCCGCTGCCGCGCGCGTCGGGGCCGAGTTCATTCCAGTAGCGGTCCGCCAGTGCCCGGGCCAGTTGGGTATCGCCCGTGGCCCATGCGGCATGCTGCAGCGCGCCGAACAGGTAATAACCGGCGCGGGCGTCCGCCAGCAGACCGGGACCATCGCGGCCTTGCAACAGTCGCTGGCCGGCCGCCAGCACCTGCGCGTGATCGTCGGTGGCCGCCGCCGCAACCAATGCCAGCGCATCGATCACCGTGGAATCACGCAGGGGGCATGGACGCCATTCGGGTTTCACCCATAGCGCTTCCCGCTCGGCCGGTGGCAGAAACGGCACGGTCTCACCCGCCAGGAAAAACACCAGACCGGCGGTTTCCAGCGGCGTCACCTCCAGTTCGCAGCGCTGCCCCAATGAGCGCAGCGCATCGGCCAGCGCGTGGTCGCCGTCGCCCGGCATGTCCGCACCGTGCTGCAGACGGTTGGCCAGCAGTTGCGCCGTGGTACGACGCTGCAATACCTGCAGATTGAGCTGGTTGCCGTCGGCCGAGGGCATGCGTGGCTCCGGCCCGCCCCACGCGCGCGTCAACGGCCAGGGCGCGGTCATGATCGATTCGACATCGCCCACGAATGCCTGCTGGAAGCGCGCTACTGGTGCGCGCAGGGTCAATATCGGGCGGTAGTCCGAATGTCGCGGCGACGGGTACAGCGGCGGAAACGCGCGCAGTGCCGCATCGCTCATCACGAAGGTATCACGCAGATCGTCCAGCCCCCGCACACCTATCCGTGCCAGTTCCGCATGCAGTGCCGGCTGCGCGAACAGGCCATCGTTGAGCGCGGGAAGCTTGCCGTGTGGCGTTGCCACGATGATCAGATCCGCATCATTGGCCAGATAGGCGCGCACATCACTGAAGTGATCCACCAGGCCATCCAGGACCGAGGCCACGAGCTCCGGGGTGATCTCATACAGCTGCAGCCATTGCACGAACAGCCCGCCCGCGTTGAGCTGGCGCGGCACGAAGGTGTAGAACTCATCGCTGAACAACGCGCCCGTGCCACCCACCCAGGGATTGGAAGGCTCGGAAATGATCAGGTCGTAACGTTGGCCGATGCCCGCAAAATGCGCCTTGGCGTCATCGATGACGATATGCGAGCGGGGATCATCGAACGCGCGCGCGACACGGTCGCCGAACAGACGCGCACCTTCCACCATGGCCGGCTCTATCTCCACGGTATCCACCCGCCCTACCCGCGCGTCACCCAGCAGCGTATGGGTGGTGAGGCCGGAGCCGAAACCGATGACACCCACGCGCTCAAACCCATTGCCCAGTGCAAGCGGCAGCGCGCCCAGCAGCACCATCGTGGATTCATCGCCGCTGGGCACCTGGTCCAGGCTGACGGTAAGCCCGGCATCCACCTTGCCGTTGGTAGCGATGGAACGCACCGGGCCGTTACCGCGATCGGACTCGAACACCGACACCGTAGCCGTCTGTCCATCGCGGAAGAACAGTATTTCCGAGCCGTCGCTAAGCTTCGCACCGCCATGGCGGTAGACCGAGGAACTCAGCACCAGCGGATCGAACCGCACCAGACTGATGGCCGCCACGACGCCGGGCAAGCCGATCCCCACCGCCAACCATGCAGCGCGACGAGAGCCGACCGCCTTCCCGCGACGGTTGCCGGCAGCAGCCCGTTCCGTTTGGGTGGCAACAACCTGCCCCTGATGGGTGACAGCAGCCTGCCCCTTATGGGCAGCACCCCGCTCCAGTTGGGTGGAATGAGCCCCCTCCTGTTGGGTGGAATGAGCTCCATCCCGGTGGGTGGCGACCGTTGGTCGCCACACCCTCCCCTCCAAACCCACCAGCCAAAGCAACCACACCCCCAACGCCATATCCACCACCGCCGCCACCAGCAGCGCATATTTCAGCCCCAGCATCGGCATCAACACATGCACCGCCGCCAGCACACCCACGATGGCGCCCAAGGTATTGAACGCATACACCTGCCCGATGACCTTCTCGCCGCGGCCCTCCCGCAGCAACGCCAGCGTCAACAACGGCAGCGTCATCCCCGCAAAGAACGCCGCCGGGAACATCACCGCCACCGCAATGACCCCGCTGGCCACGGAAAACAATCCATACCCTTCGGCGCTGCGCACGATCACGCGCATCAGCCAGCCGACCCACTCGAACGCCTGCGCGTACACGAACATCGAACCCAGCGCGGCCAGCCCCATCAGCACCTGCACCCAGCCCGCCACGCGCAGCGGCGATGCCATGCGGTCCGCCCGGTGACGCAACCACAGACCACCAAACGCGATACCGGCGATGAACGCCGCCAGCATCAGCTCGAACGAATGCAGCGTGGTGCCCAGCGCCAGCGACAGCATGCGCACCCAGGTGATTTCGTAAACGAACGACGACGCCCCCGTAAGCAGCGCAATGCACAGCACCACGATCACCGTAGAGCGGGGCTCTGCCCCGCTGCCGCACGACGCGTCACCTCCTCGCGTACGGGGCTCTACCCCGCTGAGAACCGGCAACGCCGCCCCCACCCGCGCCACCGGCCAGACCAGCGCCGCGACCAGGATATTCAACGCCCCCGCCACCATCACCGCGCCAGGCAACCCGAACGCCGGCAGCAACAGATACGTGGAGGCCAGCGCCCCGACCGCCGCGCCGATACTGTTGGCGAAATACAGGCCGGCCAGCACCTCGCCCTGTGCCTGCGGTTGCACCCGGAGGTAACCGGCACTCATCAGCGGGAACGTTGCGCCCAGCAGAATGCATTGCGGCAGCACCAGCAGAGTGGCCAGCAGCCAGCGCAGTGCCGTTGCGCCCTGCCCTTCAAGGCCCGGCAGCAGATGGGCATACGCCCAGCCGGTAATGCCCTGGAACATGCCGTCGAACGCGAGGCCAAGCAGGCCGATCAGCAGCTCGATGACGGCGTAGGCCAGCAGCGGCCAGCGCCAGCCCGCGCTACGGCGGCTTGCCCACCATGCGCCCAGCGCCATGCCGCCCATGAACAGCATCAGCACCAGCGACTGGGCATGCGCGGAATGACCGAGGAACAATCCCAGATACTGCGTCCAGATGGACTGGTAGATCAGCCCCGCGAATCCGGAGAGCACGAAGA
>JAFAFF010000077.1 GCA_023423605.1 Pseudomonadota bacterium | reverse complement strand
TACCTGGTAGGCCTTCACGCCGGTGCCGACGTCGGTGCCGTTGCTGGTGCCTTCATCATGCACTACGCGGCTGGCCGGCTGCACCAGCACGCGCCGTCCCAGTGCCCGCACCTGGAATGCGAGGTCGGTGTCTTCATAGTAGGCAGGACGGTAACGCTCATCGAACCCGCCGATACGGTCCCACAGCGGGCGCGGCAACATCAACGCGGCACCCGACCCGTAGTCGATGTCGCGCAGGCTGGCAAAGCGCGGATCGTCGGCGGATTCGAACCGGCCATAGCTCCAGCCGCTGCCATCGCTGAACACCACGCCACCGGACTCCTGCAGGCGGCCATCCGGATACAGCAGCTGGGACGCTACCAGGCCGGCCGCGGGAACGCGCTCGAACGTCTCCAGCAGCGCATCCAGCCAGCCTGGCTGCGGCACGGTGTCATTGTTCAGCAGCACCACATAAGCGCCCCGCGAGCGCGTGACGCCATCGTTGCAGGCATCGATGAATCCGCCGTTCGCCGCCCGCACCTCGTACCGCAGGCCGGCAACCCGGGGCAGCAGCTGCGCGGTGGCATCACTGCTGCCATCGTCGATGACCAGTACCTCGCATGCCGCTGCGGGCGGGTGGGCGGCGATCGCACGCAGGCAGGCCAGGGTGTGGTCGATGTGGTTGTAGACCGGGATGACGATGCTTGCCAGCGGTGCGTCGCTGCACGGTACGGCGAACGGAACGAAGGGCCGCGTATCGGCGGGAAGCAGGGCACGCCGCGGTGCAGCCACCGGCGCCCGCGCATGGATCGTGATCCGCTGCCAGGTGGCGCGCCAGCCGCGCGTGCGCAGGCTCGACCAGCTGCGGCGGGCCAGCCCCAGCAGGCGGTTCAGGGTGGAACGGGCTTCGGCCCAGGACATGGTCATCCCGTTGCAACTCCAGCTTAAGCGGAAGAACATCCGGCGGTGGCAGCCCGCTGGGGCTGGGTTAGACTCGCCGGACTCTACATTCTCGCATTCCCGTGCCCCGACGCTACGATTCCGACGACATCGACGATCACGACGACGACCCTGCGGCCGGATCACCGCCCTGGCGCCGCCGGCTGATCACCTGGGGCATGGCGGCCGTCGCCCTCGGCCTCGGCTTCCTGATCCCGTACTCGGTGTACCTGAACCATCAGGTCACCCAGCGCTTCGGCGAGCTGCGCTGGCAGATCCCGACCCGGGTCTATGCCCGTCCGCTGGTGCTGATGCCCGGCAAGGCGATGGACGCGGCGACGTTGAAGACCGAGCTGGCCGCTTCGGCCTACCGCGATGACGGCGTCGGCAAGGCGGTGGCGACCTATGCGGTCCAGGGCGGGCGTTTCACCATCTCCAGCCGGGGCTTCAACGATGTCGATGGGCGCGTGGCGCCACGGCGGGTGGAGCTCGCCCTGTCCGGCGGCAGCATCGCCTCGCTGCGCGATGCGGAAAGCCGCAAGGCGCTGAAGTCCGCGCGGCTGGATCCTGCGCGCATCGCCACGCTGTATGGCCAGAAGCAGGAAGAGCGCCGTCTGATCCGCATGGAGGAGGCGCCGGATCTGCTGGTCACCGGCCTGCAGGCGGTGGAGGACCAGGACTTCAACCGTCACCATGGCATCGATCTGTCAGGCATCGCACGCGCGGTCTGGGTGACCGTGCGTTCGGGCGGCAAGACCCGGCAGGGCGCTTCCACGCTGACCCAGCAGCTGGCACGCAGCGGTCTGCTGGGCATCGGCAAGGAGCAGACGCTCACCCGCAAGTTCAATGAAATGCTGTACGCGCTGATCATGGAAGCGCGCTACGACAAGCGCACCATCTTCGAGGCTTACCTGAACCAGGTCTACCTCGGCCAGCGTGGCAGCCAGGCCATCCATGGCATGTCCTCCGGCGCGGAGTTCTGGTTCGGCCGCGACCTGGGTTCGCTGGAAAGCGAGCACATCGCGCTGCTGATCGGGCTGGTCAAGGGGCCGTCGTACTATGATCCGCGGCGCAATCCGGAGCGCGCGCTGGACCGGCGCAATTTCGTACTCGGCAAGCTGCGCGCGGCGGCGCTTATCGACGATGCCGAATACCAGCGTGCGCTGAAGGCACCGTTGGGGGTGCCGGAACAGCCCGGACTGGTGGCAGCCAACCGGTTTCCCGCCTATATCGACCTGGTCCGCCGCCAGTTGGGCCATGACTATCCGGAATCGGTGCTGCAGGGCGCCGGCATGAGCGTGATGAGCGGCATGTCGCCGTCATCCCAGGCCTATGCCGAAGGTGCGGTCACGCGCACGGTCAAGGCGCTTGAGAACAAGCGCCGCCCGGAACTGCAGGCCGGCCTGGTGCTGACCGACGTGCACAACGGCGATGTGCTGGCCGTGGTCGGCAGCCGCGACGTGGCTGCACCGGGCTTCAACCGCGCCATCGAGGCGCAGCGCCCGGTAGGCTCGCTGCTCAAGCCGTTCGTGTACCTGCTGGCGCTGGCACAACCGGACCGCTATTCGCTGGCGACATGGGTGGACGATTCGCCGGTGACGGTACAGCTTGGCCGCAACCGCAACTGGTCGCCGGGCAATGCGGACAACCGCAGCCACGGCACGGTGCGGCTGATCGATGCGTTGGCCAATTCCTACAACCAGGCAACGGTGCGGCTGGGCATGCAGGTGGGGCCGGAACGGGTGACCCAGCTGATCCACGTGCTGGCAGGCATCAAGGCCGAAGCCAATCCGTCGGTGATCCTCGGTTCCACCGACCAGAGCCCCTATGCGATGGCCCAGCTGTACCAGTTCCTGGCGTCAGGTGGCGAAATCCAGCCCCTGCATGCGGTGCGTGGGGTGCTCGATCCGCAGGGCAAGCTGCTCAAGCGCTACGACAAGACGCCGGCGCCGGCCCAGGAAGGCGATTCCATCGCCGCCAACCTGATCAGCATCGGCCTGCAGCAGGTGGTGTCCAGCGGCACGGCACAGCGCCTGAACGCCGATGGCCTGGGCCGCCTGCAGCCGGCCGGCAAGACCGGCACCTCCAACGACGGCCGTGACAGCTGGTATGCCGGTTACACCGGTGACCATCTCGCCGTGGTGTGGATGGGCAACGATCAGAACGAGCAGACCGGGCTGTTCGGCGCCACCGGTGCGATGCGGGTGTGGTCGGGTATTTTCTCGCGCCTGCCAAGCGCGCCGCTGCGCGTCAACAACAAGGGCGTGGATTGGCAGTATGTGGATGCCAGTGGCATGAATTCCACGGATGAAACCTGTCCGGGTGCGCGACGCTTCCCGTTCGTGGTGGGGTATGCACCGGCCTATGCTCCGTGCGCGCCGCCTGCCGCACTGCCGGAAGAAACCAACGAGGGCGGTGGCTGGCGCAGCTGGTTCGGCCTGGACCGCCGGCAGGAGCCCGCTCCGGAGGCTGCTGCTCCCCCTGCTTCATCGACATCCCCCAGGTGACCCCCATGTCCATCCGCAAGCCGCTTCTCTTTCCTGTTCCGCTGGTGCTGGGCGTGGTCCTGGCGGCGTGCGTGAGCGCGCCACCGCAGGCGCCGGTGGCGGTGGACGCCACCACGCCGGCGCAACGCCTGGCCGCGGTGGAGGCCATCGCCGGGCCGGACGACAAGGAGCTTTCGGTGCAGCCGCTACGCGATCCGCAGGTGGAGGACCTTCGGCAGACAGCGTTGGCACAGCGGCAGGCGGGCGATCTGGACAGTGCGGCCACCCATCTGGACCAGGCGCTGGAACTGGTCGCCGGAGACCCGGCGGTGCTGCAGGAACGTGCCGAAGTGGCGCTGCTGCAGGGACAGTGGGCACCGGCCGAACAGTTCGCGCGCAAGGCCATCGATCTGGGTTCGAAGACCGGGCCGCTGTGCCGCAGGCACTGGGCGACCATCGAACAGGCCCGCCTGGCGCGTGGCGAGAAGGAAAATGCGGTGTCCGCGCACGCGCAGATCGAAGGTTGCACGGTGCCGGGGATCAAGCGCTACTGAGGCCGGCTTCGGACGTTCCGCGGCAACCCGGTGGATCCCTCCGGCCCACGCGCCGGATGGCGCGCCGGCACTGGTATCCTGTGCGCGCCGATGATGTCCGATCTAGTCCATGCCAGCCGGGAAGCCCTGAGCGACGGCGGAGCGCTTGCCTCCCATCTGGACGCATTCGTGCCGCGTCCGGCACAGCTGCGCCTCACCGAAGCCATCGCCGGCGCCCTGCAGCAGCGCGACCTGCTGCTTGCCGAAGCCGGTACCGGTACCGGCAAGACCTACGCCTATCTTGTCCCCGTGCTGCTGTCCGGCCTGCGCACCATCATCTCCACCGGCACCCGCGCCCTGCAGGACCAGCTCTACCATCGTGACCTGCCCCGCGTGCGGCAGGCCCTGGGCATCGGCCATCGCAGTGCACTGCTGAAAGGCCGTGCCAACTACCTGTGCCGCTACCGCCTGCAGCAGGCACGTGGCGAACCACGCTTTTCCAGCCCGCAGCAGGCGGCCGAATTCCAGCGCATCCTCGCCTGGTCCGGGCGCACGCAGCACGGCGACATGGCGGAAATGGACGCGCTGGCGGAAGATTCGCCGCTGCTGCCGATGGTGACCTCTACCGTGGACAACTGCCTGGGTACCGACTGCCCCCTGTACGAGGACTGTTTCGTGGTGCAGGCCAGGCAGCGCGCGCAGGCGGCCGATGTGGTGGTGGTCAATCACCATCTGCTGCTGGCCGATCTGGCGCTCAAGCAGGAAGGGTTCGGTGAGTTGTTGCCGGGGGCGCAGGCCTTCGTCATCGATGAGGCCCACCAGCTTCCGGAACTGGCCGCGCAGTTCTTCGGTGAGGGGTTCGGGATGCGTCCGTGGCAGGAACTGGCGCGTGACTGCCTGTTGGAATCGCGCAGCGTCGCCGGTGCGCAGGCCGCGCTGCAATCGCCGGTGGCCCTGCTGGAACAGGCGCTGATCGAGCTGCGGGCGTCGATGGAAGGCCTGCCGCAACGCGGTACGCAATGGAGGGCGCTGGCGGTTCCGCAGGTGCGCGATGGCTTCGATGCGGTGATGAGCGCGTTGCATGCGCTGCTGGATGTGCTGGAAACCCTGCGCGACGCATCTGCGGGGCTGGACGCGTGTCATGCCCGCGCGCGCGAGGCGGTATCGCGGCTGTCGCGCTGGCTTGGCGAGGATGCGCCGATGCTGGATTTCGACGCCGAGCCGCAGGAAGACGCCGGTACCGGCAACGACGTGCTCTGGTATGAGCTCACGCCGCGCGGATTCCGTTGCCAGCGCACGCCCATGGATGTTTCCGGGCCGCTGCGCGAGCATCGCCAGCGCAGCCAGGCAGCCTGGGTATTCACGTCCGCCACGCTCACGGTGGGGGGCGGCTTCGATCACATCGCCCAGCGGCTGGGGCTGGACGATCCGCACATGCTTGTCCAGCCCAGCCCGTTCAACTGGCCCGAACAGGCCCTCTGCTATCTGCCCGAAGGCCTGCCCGATCCCGCCGCGCGCGGCTTCGGTACCACGCTGATCACCATCTTGCGGCCGGTACTGGAGGCATCGCAGGGACGGGCGTTCCTGCTGTTCGCCTCGCACCGTGCGTTGCGGGAGGCCGCCGAGGCGCTGCGTGGCGGTCCCTGGCCGCTGTTCGTGCAGGGCGAAGCCCCGCGCGCGACGCTGCTGCAGCGCTTCCGCGAATCCGGCAACGGCGTGCTGCTGGGATCGGCCAGTTTCCGCGAAGGCGTGGATGTGGTCGGCGATGCGCTCAGCGTGGTGGTGATCGACAAGCTGCCGTTCGCCGCACCGGACGACCCGGTGTTCGAAGCGCGGCTGGATGCCATCCGTGCCCACGGAGGGAATCCCTTCCGCGTCGAGCAGCTGCCGCAGGCGGTCATCGCCCTGAAGCAGGGGGTGGGCCGGCTCATACGCAGCGAAACCGATCGTGGGGTACTGGTGCTGTGCGATCCGCGCCTGCTCAACCGCGGCTATGGACGCGTGTTCCTGGATTCGCTGCCGCCGTTCCGCCGCACCCGCGCGCTGGCCGATGTGCAGGCGTTCTTTGCGCCACAATGGCGTCCTGCGGAAGCCAGCGGGGCTGTTCCCGCCGGTTCGCCGCTTTCCCTGTTCTGACCGTGAAACCATGAAACTGCTCGCCTTTGAACTGTCCACCGAAGCCTGCTCCGTCGCCATCCATGTGGACGGCCAGGTACGCGAGCGTTTCGAGATCGCACCGCGTCGTCATGCCGCACTGGCACTGCCGTGGGCCGAAGCGCTGCTCGCGGAGGCCGGTGTGGTGCGCTCGCAGCTGGATGGAGTCGCGCTGGGGCGTGGTCCCGGTGCGTTCACCGGCGTGCGCCTGGCGATCGCGCTGGCGCAGGGCATCGCGCTGGCACTGGACCGCCCGCTGTTGCCGGTTTCCACCCTGCAGGCGCTCGCGATGCGCGCCCCGCCGGGCGAGACCCGGATCCTGTCGGCCATCGATGCGCGCATGGGCGAACTGTATGTGGCACGCTTCGAGCGCGTGGATGGCCTGCCGGTGGCGCGCGATGCCGAACGCGTATGCGGGCCGGAGGCAGTGCGGCTGACGGAGGGGCTGCCGGTGTATGGGGTGGGCAGCGGGTTCGCCGCGCTCGACGCTGCGCTGGTGGGACAGCTGGGAGGAGCGCTGTGCGGTCACGACGCGGATGCGCTGCCGCGGGCATCGGATGTGCTGGCGTTGGCGGCGCCTGCGTTCGCGCGTGGCGAGGGCATTGCGCCCGAGCGCGTGGAACCCGCCTACCTGCGGGACAATGTCGCGTTGACGCTGGTTGAACAGCAGGCATTGCGGGCGGCGAAGGCGCAGGCGAACGGCTGAGCCCCTGGTCTGGACTGCCGCGCAGCGGGGCAGAGCCCCGCTCTACACGGGAGCCAGGCTGGATCATTTGCCGTTGCCATCAGCGTTCGCGGGTGCAGGGCGCAGCCCTGCCGGGCACGCCCTCAATCGTCGCGCAGTTCGCCGCCCGGCAGGAATGCCCAGGTGCGGGTCACCTGCAGGATGTCCACCTTGTCGTCGGTCTGCGGCAAGGGCGGAAACGGCTGTGCCAACTGGACGACGCGCAGCGCCGCCTCATCCAGCAGCGGGGTACCGCTGGAACGCAGGATCCGGCTGCTTTCCACGCTGCCATCGCGCCGCACGCCCACGGTGATCACCACCTGGCCGCCCAAGCGGCGCCGACGCGCCTCGTCCGGGTAATTCAGGTTGCCGACGCGCTCGGCGCGGTCCACCCACGCCCGCAGGTAATCGGCCCACGCATATTCGCGCGTGCTGGCGGAAACGAACTTGCGGTTCGGCCGCTTGGCGTACTGCGCCGAACGCAGGTGTACTTCGGCCGCCAGCCGTGCCATTTCCGCATCGCGCTGCTCGCGTGCGTCCAGCGGCGCATCCGCACGCGGGTGTTCCGGCAGGGGCTGCGCCTGGGCCTGCGCGACCTGCTCCTCGCCATTGCGGCTGCTCACCACGCGGGCCTGCGGCGGCGGTGGCGCCGCTGCATCCTGGTGCTGCTGTGGAACCGGACGGGTACCCGCCTGCACCTGCGGCACGATACCGGTCTGCGCATCGCGCGGGCGTTGTGCCTTGTCGTGGTCGCCCCCCCCGACCTGGTTGGCGGATGCCAGGAAATCGGCCTGCTTCGGTGTCAGCGCAGTCTTTGTCTGGCTGAAGATCACGTCCAGCGTCGGCACCAGCGGCGCTTCGCCGCGGACCGCGAAGCCCACGCCGAGAATCAGCAGCGCATGCACGGCCACCGACAGCGCCAGTGTCGCCCCCAGGCGCTGCGACTCCCGGGTTGCCGAAGACAGGGACAACGCAGCGCTCATCAGCGGAAATCGGCCTCGATCGCGTCGAACAGGGTGCCGGCGATGTTCAGGCCGAACTGCGCGTCCAGCTCGCGCACGCAGGTCGGGCTGGTTACATTGACCTCGGTCAGATAGTCGCCGATCACGTCCAGGCCGACGAAACGCATGCCG
>JAFAFF010000133.1 GCA_023423605.1 Pseudomonadota bacterium | reverse complement strand
GCGCCTCGCGGGTGAAGAAGCCCTGGTGTCCGGTCACCAGCATATTGGGGAACGTCATCAGGCGCTGGAAGGTGTCGTCCTCGATGATCTCGCTGGAATGGTCCTGGAAGAACAGTTCGCTTTCCTGCTCGTACACGTCGATGGCCAGGTGCCCGAGCCGGCGTGTCTTGAGTGCGCGGATCACCGCATCGGTGTCGATCAGCGCGCCACGGGAGGTATTGACCAGCATCGCATCCGGTTTCATCCGCGCCAGCGTCATGTCGTTGATCAGGTGCGCGGTGGCCGGTGTCAGCGGGCAGTGCAGCGACACGATGTCCGAACGCACCAGCAGTTCATCCAGCGTCACCTGCTGGCCCACCGCTGCGAACCCGGGCGAGGGTGCCGGATCATGGCCGAGCACGCTGCAGCCGATGCCGCGCAGGATGCGGGCGGTGGCCAGGCCGATCCTGCCGGTACCGATGATGCCTGCCGTCTTGCCATGCAGGGTGCTGCCGAGCAGTCCATCCAGCATGAAATTGCCTTCCCGCACGCGGTTGTAGGCCCGGTGCGTGCGGCGGTTCAGGGTCATGATCAGCGCCAGCGCATGCTCTGCCACCGCTTCCGGCGAATACGCCGGAACCCGCGCCACGAACAGGCCAAGTCGCTGTGCGCAGGACAGGTCGACGTTGTTGTAGCCGGCGCATCGCAGCACGATCGCGTGCACGCCAAGTGCATGCAGTGCCTGCAGCACCGGTGCATCCAGGCAGTCGTTGACGAAGACACAGACTGCCTGGCAGCCGCTGGCCAGGGCGACGGTCGCCGTGCCGAGCCCGGCTTCGAAGAAAGCAAAGGAGAGGGTCGCGTCCATGCCCGCCTGCTGGCGCGCCTGCTCCAGAAACTGCCGGTCATACGGCCGTGCGCTGAAAACCGCGGTCTTCATGACGGGCGTCCTCCTGACGGATACCGATGCTTGCCGGCATTGTCTCCCATCGCCGCCGGTGCGGCGAGTGCGGCGCGCCGGCATCGGGTGCCGGCGCTGTCGTCGGTGATCAGTCCTGCGTGTACCGGCCGAACCGGACCTGCACGCCATGCTCGGTCGCGTTGATGACACCGATGCGGCCCGGGCCGAGTTCGACCACCGCTGGCCAGGAGTGCTTGAAGCCGAGCGGCCAGGCTGGCGTTGGCAGGCGTTGCCACTGGTTGCCGCCATCGCCGCTCCAGCTGATCTGGTTCAGGCAGGACGTGACGAACATCGTGCCATCGCGCGTGGTCATGACATGGGGGCCGCACTTCTGGTCAGCCAGGGGCGTACCCAGTCCCTCCGGCCAGTTCCGGCCATCCGGCGAGACCTTGAACGAGACCGGGCATTGCGGATCTTCGCCACAGGTTTCCAGCACCATCAGATAGCCGCCCTGCGGCCGGCGCGACATCACCGGCATGCCTGGCCGCAGCTTGCCGCCACCCGGCTCGTTGGCGATGGTGGCGACCGGCTCCCACGTGCGGCCACCATCGCGTGACAGGCGTTGCGACACCACCTGGTTGTAGGCAGGCGTCTCATCGGCGCGTGTCTCATCGGCGTACACCACCGACAGCGTGCCATCGTCCAGCAGGGTGAGCACCGGTTCCCACACGCCGCGGTCATCGCGGCCCGCAGGTGCTTCATTGGCGGCGATGGTGCTCAGGAAGCGCCAGCTGCGCGCGCTGTCGTCGCTGGCATACAGGTGCAGCCGGTACGAGCTGCCGTCCACCAGTGAGCGCATCGCCAGCAGGATCCGGCCATCGGGCAGCACCAGCAGCTCGCCGTTGTCGATCTTGCGGCCTGCTTCGCTGACGCTGGACAGCTGCTTCCAGCTGCGCGCGTCGTCATCGCTGACGGAGAGGGTGAGCGTGGTTGGCGAACCGGCATTGAAGCGCGTGGTGACCGCAAGCCAGCGTCCGTCGGCAAGCGGCACCATGCGACCCCAGCCTGCATTCTTCTCGACGATGGTGGCGGTGCCACCCCATTCGACGTTCACCGCCAGTGCCGCAGGCACCACCGCCAGCAGTACGCTCATCGCCATCGCCCGAAGCAGCGGCCGCTGGGTCGTGGTGTTCCGGAAGTATCGGGTCATCGTGATCACCAGTAGGTTGCGTACAGCGCGACCAGGATGGCCAGCACGGCCAGGGAGGCAATGTTGAAGGACGGCGCGGTGGCGTAGCGGACGTCATCGGTGCGGATGCGGTCGCTCGCGCTGCGGGCGGATGTGGCCAGCGCGACGCCGACGCCCAGCGCCAGGGTCAGCAGGAAGACCAGGCCGATGCGGTCCATGAAAGGAAGCCCGGGCCACGCCAGCTTGAGCGCCAGCGAAAGCACGAACGAACCGATGGCTGCCGCCAGCGCACCGGCTTCATTGGCGCGCTTCCAGAACAGGCCGAGCAGGAAGATCACCACGATGCCGGGCGTGAAGAAGCCGGTGAACTCCTGGATGTACTGGAAGCCCTGGTCGAAGCCGCCCAGCAACGGGCGTGCAGTCAGCACCGCGATGATGATGGAAACGCCGGCGGCGATGCGGCCGACGCGTACCAGCTTCGGCTGCGATGCCTCGGGTGCGCGCTTGGCGTAGAAGTCCAGGGTGAAGATGGTGGCCACCGAGTTGATCTTGGACGCCAGCGAGGCCACGATCGCGGCCACCAGCGCGGCGAACACCAGGCCCAGCACGCCGCTGGGCAGCAGCCGCAGCATGGTGGGATAGGCTTCATCCGGACGCTCCAGCTGCGGCGCCAGCATCACTGCGGCGATGCCCGGCAGCACCACGATGACCGGAATCAACAGTTTCAGGAACGCCGCGAACACCACGCCCTTCTGCGCTTCGCGCAGGTCCTTGGCCGCCAGCGCGCGCTGGATGATGTACTGGTTGAAGCCCCAGTAGCTCAGGTTGGCGATCCACAGGCCGCCCAGCAGCACCGAAAGCCCCGGCAGATCCTTGTAGAACGGGTTGTCCTTGTCCAGGATCATCTCGAACTTTTCCGGATGCTGCTGCCACAGCGTCATGAAGCCGTCCACCACGCTGCCCTGGCCGATCTGCCCGAGGGTGATGCCGGTGACCATCAGCCCGCCCAGCACCAGCAGCGATACCTGCACGATGTCGGTCAGCGCCACCGCCTTCAGCCCACCGTACAACTGGTATGCCAGGGCGAATGCGCCCAGCAGGAACAGCGCCAGCGTCTGGTCCATGCCGGCCACCTGGGCAATGGCGATGGAACCCAGCCACAGGATGGAGGTCAGGTTGACGAACACGTACAGGCCCAGCCAGAACACCGCCATCAACGTGCGGATGCGGTTGCCGTATCGCTCTTCCAGGAACTGCGGCATGGTGTTGATGCCGTTGCGCAGGAAGATCGGCAGGAACCATTTGCCGACGATGAGCAGCGTAAGTGCGGCCATCCATTCATAGGATGCAATGGCCAGGCCGATCGCGTAACCGGACCCGGACATGCCGATTATCTGCTCGGCGGAGATGTTGGCGGCGATCAGCGACGCGCCGATCGCCCACCAGGGCAGGCTGCGGCTGGCCAGGAAATAGTCCTGCGCGGACTTCTGGTGGCCGGCCTTTTCGCGCGATACCCACTGCGCAAGGATGAAGATGCCGGCCAGGTAGGCCAGCACGATGCTGATATCTAAAGGGGACAGGCTCATGGAATCTCCGCAGGGTGGTGCGCGGTGTCAGCGAGGCGGCAAGGCATCGGGGTTGCCGGCGAACCGGGGCTCGGGAAGCCCGGCGACGCCGGGCACGAAGGCGAACAGATCGCCGGCATGTTCATCGCGCGCACGCGTGGCGGCATCCATGCCATCGTGCGCGCTGGTGACGTACAGGGTTGCCAGCGCATGGCCGCCGAACGAGGGGCGGGTGGGCTGCGTGGTGGCGACCGCAAGGCGCCGGTCCTCGCGGCCATCGGCCAGGTAGCGCACCACGCACGATCCGCCCCAACGGGCATTCCACAGCCCGCCCTGCGCGTCCACGGCGCTGCCGTCCGGCTCGCCATCCTCCTCGCGCAGGTCCACGAAGGGCACCGGTGGTCCCAGGGTGTCGCCGTAGTCGCAGCGTTCGATGGTCCTGCGCAGCGAATCGCAGAAGTACATCGTCGCGCCATCCGGACTGAAGGCGATGCTGTTGGAGATGGCCACGCGCGGCAGCGGCAGGGTTTCCAGCGAAAGGTCCGCGTGCAGGCGATGGAAGGCGCCGACGGCCTGTTTCGGTCCCTGCGCGGGTTCGTGCAGCATGCCGAACACGAAGCGCCCCTGGCGGTCGCAGGCGCCATCGTTCGCACGCGTTTCGGCCACCGTGTCCAGGCGGTGCAGTTCACGCAGTTCGTTGCGCGCGGGGTGGAAGAAGGCCAGCCGCGAGGCCAGCGCCAGCAGCAGCCAGCCCTCGGCTTCGCACAGCGCGAACGAAGCCAGGCGCTCCGGCAGTGGCCAATGGCAGGTATTGCCATCGGCCGGCCGGTGGCGCCACAGCTGCGCGGCCTGTATGTCGGTCCAGTACAGCGCCTGTTCGCGTTCGCACCACAGCACGCCTTCGCCCAGCTGGTTGCCGGACGGCACGACGATGTCGCCGAGCGCGCTCACACCCAGCCACCGTCTACGATGAAATCCTGCCCGGTGCACATGCGGCTGTCATCGGCGGCCAGGAACAGCGCGGCGCGTGCCAGATCACCCGCCTGCAGGTATCCGGGCAGGCACTGGGCGTGGCGCAGCTGTGCTTCGCCCTCCGCGTCCAGCCACAACCGCTGCTGCTTTTCGGTGATGACCCAGCCGGGTACCAGCGCGTTGATGCGGATGCGGTCGCGGCCCAGTTCACGGGCCAGCCCGTTGACCAGGCCGTGCACGGCCGCCTTGGCCATGGCGTACATCGGGTAGCCGCTGTTCTTGATCATCCAGCCGGTGGAACCCAGGCAGATGATGGAGCCGCCGCCGAGCGCGCGCATGTCCCCGGCCACCGCCTGTATGGCGAAATACTGGTGGCGCAGGTTCACCGCCATGCTGCGTTCGAAGTCGGCCGCCGTGGTATCGGCCAGCGCATGCCGGCCATCGTTGGCGGCATTGTTGACCAGCACGGCGATCGGGCCGATATGGGTGCGTGCTTCGGCAATGGCGGCCTGCAGCGCGTCCAGGTCGGTCACGTCGCAGCGCAGGTAGACCGGCGCGTGATCGACGGCCCCCAGGCCATCCAGCAGGGCCTGGGCACCGGCATCGTCGATATCCAGGAAGGCGACGCGTGCGCCCTGGCGGGCGAAGTGTTCGACGAAGCTGGCGCCGATGCCGGTGGCGCCGCCGCTGACCAGCACCGCGCGTCCGGCAAGGCTGGGGTAGTGGGCCATGGCATCCATGGAGGAGGGGGACTGTGCAGGCATCGTGCTCACCATTCCGCCACGCTGCCATCGGCATGGCGCCAGATCGGATTGCGCCAGCGGTGCCCTTCGGCGGCGCGCTCGTCCACGTACTCCTGGTTGATCTCGATGCCCAGGCCCGGGCCATCCGGAATCTTCACGAAGCCTTCCTGGTAATCGAATGGTGCGCGGTCGGCCAGGTAGTCGAGCAGGTCATTGTCGGCGTTGTAGTGGATGCCCAGGCTCTGTTCCTGGATGAAGGCGTTGTAGCAGACCGCGTCCAGCTGCAGGTTGGCGGCCAGGGCGATGGGGCCGAGCGGGCAATGCAGGGCCAGCGCCACATCGTAGGCTTCGGCCATCGCGGCGATCTTGCGGGTTTCGGTGATGCCGCCCGAATGCGAAGGATCGGGCTGCAGGATGTCCACCCCGCCGGTCTGCAGCACGCGCTTGAAATCGAAACGCGAATACAGCCGTTCGCCCAGCGCGATGGGAGCCGGCGACAGCGCGGCCAGTTCGGGGATGGCCTCAAGGTGCTCGGACAGCACGGGTTCTTCGATGAACATCAGGCCGAACGGTTCCAGTTCGCGCATCAGTACCTTGGCCATCGGCTTGTGCACGCGGCCATGGAAATCCACGGCCAGGCCGATCTCGCGGCCAACGGCATCGCGTACCGCCTGCACGTTTTCCAGCACATGGGTGACCTTGGCGTGCGAATCGACGAACTGCACTTCCTCGGTGGCGTTCATCTTGACCGCGGTGAAGCCGCGCGCCACCGCTTCGCTCGCCGCGCGTGCGGTATCGGCGGGGCGGTCACCACCGATCCACGAATAGACCCGGATGCGATCGCGCACGGGGCCGCCCAGCAGCGCATGCACCGGCACGCCCAGCGCCTTGCCATGGATGTCCCACAAGGCCTGGTCCAGGCCGGCCAGGGCGCTCATCAGGATCGGCCCGCCACGATAGAAACCGCCGCGATAGAGCACGTTCCAGTGGTCTTCGATATGCCGCGGGTCCTTGCCGATGAGGTAATCGGACAGCTCTTCCACGGCGGCGGCCACGGTATGCGCGCGGCCCTCGACGATCGGCTCGCCCCATCCGCTGACGCCGGCATCGGTATCGATGCGCACGAACAGCCAGCGCGGCGGAACCATGAACGTGGTGATTGCGGTGATCTTCATGCGTGGGAGTCCGTGTTCGTTTTGTTCCATGCGTCGATGAAAGCGTGCGCGCGCCTGGACACTTCAGTCGCGCTGGTGCCCGGCGCATAGAGCGCCGAGCCGATGCCGAAGCCGGCCGCACCGGCCTGCCGGTAGACGGCCATGCGCTCGGGGGTGATACCGCCCACCGGCAGCAGGCCGGTGCCGGCCGGAAGCACGCTGCGCAAGGCCTTCAGCACCGACGGCGGCAGCTGTTCGGCGGGAAACAGTTTCAGTGCGTCGGCACCGGCGCGCAGTGCTGCGAAGGCTTCGGTCGGGGTCGCCACGCCGGGCGTGCAGCGCAGGCCCATCGCGTGCGCGCTGGCGATCACTTCGGTATCGGCATGCGGCATCACGATCAGGCGGCCGCCGGCATTGGCCACGTCCTGCACCTGGCCGGGAGTGAGCACGGTGCCGGCACCGACCAGGCAGTGGTCGCCGAGTGCCCTGGCCAGCAGTTCGATGCTTTCCAGTGGACGCGGCGAGTTGAGTGGAACTTCGAGGATGCGGAAGCCGGCTTCGACCAGCGCCGCACCGATGGCCGGCGCTTCCTGCGGGGTGAGCCCGCGCAGGATCGCAACCAGGGGGAGGGGTTGCATCCAGGCGGTACTCATGGGGACTCCGTCAGCGTAGGGGTTTGCGGGCGCGACCGCGCCCTTTGAGGTTGGCACGCGAGTCGGCGATCATGCCGAGCATCGCTTCGTGGGCAGCTTCCGGTTGTTTCAGCCGGATGGCGTCGTACACGTCGAAGTGGCGCGGCAGCGAGTACTTGAAGTCCGCCGCGGTCTGCGCCGAAAGCAGGAAGAACGCACCGAGCGCGGCGTCGATCACCGAGAACAACGAAGCCAGCAGCTCGTTGTTGGTCGCCTCCAGCACGCACTCGTGGAATTCCAGGTCCGCCTTCGCCCACGCATCCTGGTCGGTGGCGTCGGCCATCGCCTGGTACGCCGCCTTGATGCGGGCCAGCTGTGCCGCCGAGCGCCGTCGCGCCGCCGCGGCGGCCGCCGCCGGCTCGATGATCTCGCGCATCTCCACCAGTTTCTCCACGAAATCCTGGGTGGGCATGGAGGCGCAGCGCCAGGCCAGGATGTCCGCGTCCAGCTGGTTCCAGTGGCGCGGCTCGCGCACCCGGGTACCGGTCTTCTGCTTCGTCTCGATCAGGCCCTTGGAGCCCAGTACCTTCAGGCCCTCGCGCAGCGCGGTGCGGCTGACCGCCATGTTCTGCGCCAGCAGTTCCTCGCGCGGCAGGAATTCGCCCGGCTTGATATCGCCGCTGACGATCTTCCTGCCGATCTGCTGGATGACCTGGTCGTAGAGATTGCGTACCGCGATCTGCTTCACTGGAGCCCCTTTGGCTGCGTGTGCCGCATGCTGCGGCCACTCGTATTATCCGACAAAAGGGATATAGCACGGCGGACGTCATCGGTATCGTTCCGTGCATCACAGCTTGAACCGCAGGCCCAGGCCCAGGGTCTTGTCCTGGAAGCGGATGTCGCGCGGACGCGAGTTGCCGCTGCCCCAGTACTGGTGCAGGTTGTTGCCCAGCAGGTTGGTGGCCGAGAACACCAGGGTGGTGCGCGGAGTGGCGTCGTAGCTGACCGAGAAATCCAGCGAGCTGGCCGCTTCCACCTGGTCTTCGGTACCGGCCACCGTGGGCTGGGTGAAGAAGTCGATGTAACGGCTGCGGTAGCCATAGGCCAGGCGCGCGGACAGGCCGAAGTTCTCGTAGAACAGCACGGCGTTGTAGTTGTTCTTCGACACGTTCTGCAGCGGACGGGAGATGACCGGGCCGCCGAGGAACTCCGGCGAACGGGTATCGCCTTCGATGTAGGTGTAGTTCAGCTGCGCGCCCAGGCCGCTCCAGGCACCGGGCAGGAAATCGAAGGTCTGCTGCCAGGCCAGTTCCACGCCCTGCAGGTGGCCGCTGCCGGCGCTCTGCGGCGAGGACAGGTCGTAGGTCTCGCCGGCGATCTCCACGTTGGTGATGTAGTTCTGGATGTAGCCGTCGATGTCGCGGTAGAACACGCCCGCGCTGGCGTAGCCCACCGGCGAGAAGTACCACTCCAGCGAGGCGTCGTAGTTCGTCGATTCGATCGGGCTCAGGTCCGGGTTGCCGCTGCTGGCGACGCCGGCGCGGTTCACCGTGCCCGGATTGAGCGAGATGGACGGGTTGAGTGCACCGAAATCCGGGTAGCTGAGCGTCTTCGCCGCGACCAGGCGCAGCTGCCAGGCATCGCTGAAATGCATGTTCAGGCTGGCGTTCGGCAGGGTGTTGGTGTCTTCGGTGTTGCGGGTGATGGCGCTGTACACGCCGGTGCTGGCGTCGAAGGAGAACGCGTTCAGTTCGCGCTTGATCTTCTCCATGCGCACGCCGACCAGGCCGTCGGCACGGATCCCGAACAGGTCGAAATCGTACTTCGCCTGCAGGTAGCCGGCGGCCTTGCGCTCTTCGATGTCGAAGAAGCGGCCGGGATTCTCCGCGGCCAGCCCATCGGGCAGGCCGTAGTACGCGCGCAACGCGTCGGCGTTGTCGATCAGGTAGTCGTAGCAGGGGGCCAGGAACGGCTGCTTCAGCGCTGCATTGCCGCGCTTGCTGCAGAAGAAGCTGGACGCCGGGAACAGACCGACGACCTGGTTGTCGGGATTGGGGTTGGCGGTGATGTTGCCGGTGCCCGCGCCGCCCGGCGGCGGCGTGTTGATCTCGACGCTGCCCTTGGCGCTCGCGGTGCGGTCGGCATAGCGCAGGCCGAACTGCAGGTTGGCGATCGGACCATCGAGAAACTCGAAGCGCCCATCGCCGCGCCAGCTGTTCTCTTCGCCACGCGACTCGCCCCAGGTCTGGAACAGGCCGTTGAGGTAATGGCGTGACGGATCACTGGCCGGGTTGCCTGCCAGGTACCAGTTCTGGTGCTTGCCCGACGTGCCATCCCACACCGTGGTGATCGGGCCGCTCAGGAAGGTATCGATGATGAAGTTCTCGTCGCGGTAGTAGCCGGACGTGCGCGAGAGTTCGGTGGAGAGGTGCAGCTGGTCGCCATCCCACTTCAGGCCCAGCGCGTTCTGGATGTCCTGGCCACGCTGCTTGTGCGCCTGGGTGCTGCTGGCGGCATAGGTGTCGCCGGTCCAGCTGCCGCTGGTGGCATCGCAGATGGTCTGTCCGTAAAGCGGTCCATCCAGGCGGTTGGGATAGCAGGTGCTGCCGATGCCGAGCTGGGTGGGCTGCACTTCGCCCACCGGGAAACTGAACAGGAAGGCCTGGTCGTAGTCGTCGCGGATGTAGTCGTACAACCCTTCCAGGTAGACCTCGGTGCGGTCGTTGGGCTTCCACTGCAGCGCATAGTTGAACGCACTGCGGTCACGGTCGCCATGGCTGTAGTTGGTGCCCCAGCCGTTCGGGGCCGCCACCAGGTTGCCGTCCTCGGTGCGCATGGGCGTGCCGTCGGCATCGTTCAGCACCTTCGGGAAATCGCCCCACACCGCATCGTAGGCGTAGCGCTTGCCGATATAGCCGACGTTGACCAGCGCGCCGAACTGTCCGGCGTCGGTGTCCCAGCGGTTGCTCAGCAGCAGGCTGGCACTGGGATCGACATCGCCGCCGTACTTGCTGTGCGTACCGGTCACCGTGCCGGCGATCTCCGCGCCATCGAAATCCAGCGGGCGACGCAGCTCGATATCCACCAAGCCGGCGATGCCGCCCAGCGGCAGGCTGGCTTCGCTGCTCTTGTAGACGTTCAGGGTCTTGATCGCGGTGGCCGGCAGGTTCTGGAATGCATAGCCGCGGCCGGAACTGCTGAAGATCTCGCGACCGTTGAGGGTGGTGATGAGGTTCGGCAGGCCACGGATCACCACGCCGGTGGTCTCGCCTTGCCCGCCCTGGGCCACCTGCACGCCGGTGATGCGCTGCAGGGCATCGGCCACGCTGTTGTCGGGCAGCTTGCCGATGTCTTCAGCGACGATGGAATCGACCACCATGTCCGCTTCCTGCTTCATCGTCTGCGCGGTCT
>JAFAFF010000063.1 GCA_023423605.1 Pseudomonadota bacterium | reverse complement strand
GCGCTGGGCTTCTCCATCAACATGCTGACCATGTTCGCGATGGTGCTGGCGATCGGCCTGCTGGTCGATGATGCCATCGTGGTGGTGGAGAACGTCGAACGCATCATGGCCGAAGAAGGCCTTTCGCCGCTGGAAGCCACCCGGAAGTCGATGGACCAGATCACCGGTGCGCTGGTGGGCATCGGCCTGGTGCTGTCGGCGGTATTCGTGCCGATGGCCTTCATGAGCGGCTCCACCGGCGTCATCTACCGGCAGTTCTCGGCCACGATCGTCTCCGCCATGGCGCTATCGGTGCTGGTGGCCATCGTGCTGACTCCGGCGCTGTGCGCCACCCTGCTCAAGCCGCTGAAGAAGGGCGAACACCATGTGCCGCACAAGGGGTGGTCCGGCCGCTTCTTCAACGGTTTCAACCGTGGCTTCGACCGTTCCAGCGAAACCTACCAGCGTGGCGTGAAGGGCATCCTCGCGCGTCCGTGGCGTTTCATGGGCATCTTCGCTGCGCTGGCACTGGTGATGGGCCTGTTGTTCATGCGCCTGCCCAGCTCGTTCCTGCCCAACGAAGACCAGGGCATCCTGATGGCGCTGGTGCAGACGCCGGTCGGCGCCACCCAGGAACGCACGCTGGAAGCGATGTCGCAGCTGGAAGACCACTTCCTGGAAAATGAAAGCGAGGCCATCGAATCGATCTTCGCGGTGCAGGGCTTCAGCTTTGCCGGCATGGGCCAGAACGCCGGCATGGCGTTCGTGAAACTGAAGGACTGGAAGGAGCGCGATGGCGAACAGAGCGTTGGCGCCATCACCGGCCGCGCGATGGGTGCACTGGGGCAGATCAAGGATGCCTTCATCTTCGCGTTTCCGCCGCCGGCCATGCCGGAACTGGGTATCGGCTCGGGCTACACCTTCTTCCTGAAGGACAACAGCGGCCAAGGCCATGATGCCCTGCTGGCGGCGCGCAACCAGCTGCTGGGTGGTGCCGGGCAGAGCGATCTGCTGGCCAATGTGCGCCCGAACGGCCAGGAAGACACCCCGCAGCTGCGTATCGATGTGGACGTGGAAAAGGCCAACGCGCTCGGCCTGTCGATGACCTCCGTCAACAGCACGCTGGCGACGGCGTGGGGCAGCAGCTACATCGATGATTTCATCGACCGTGGCCGCGTCAAGCGAGTGTATGTGCAGTCCGATGCGGATTTCCGCATGAACCCGGACGACTTCAGCCTGTGGTCGGTGAAGAACACCGCGGGCGAGATGGTGCCGTTCAGCGCTTTCGCCAGCACGCGCTGGGACTATGGTTCACCGCGCCTGGAACGCTACAACGGCGTGTCGGCGATGGAAATCCAGGGCGAACCGGCGCCGGGCGTGGCATCGGGCGATGCAATGGCCGAGATCGAACGCCTGGCCCGCGACCTGCCACCGGGCTTCGAGATCGAATGGACAGCGTTGTCCTACCAGGAGCGCCAGGCCGGTTCGCAGACGCCGCTGCTGTATTCGCTGTCGCTGCTGATCGTGTTCCTGTGCCTTGCTGCACTGTATGAAAGCTGGAGTGTGCCGACCTCGGTGCTGCTGGTGGCTCCGCTGGGCATCCTCGGTGCGGTGCTGGCCAATACGTTCCGCGGCATGGAACGCGATATCTACTTCCAGGTGGCGATGCTGACCACGGTCGGCCTGACATCGAAGAACGCCATCCTGATCGTGGAATTCGCCAAGGAGAACCTGGAGAAGGGCGCCGGGCTGATCGAAGCGACGATGCATGCGGTGCGTGACCGCCTGCGCCCGATCATCATGACCTCGCTGGCGTTCGGCCTTGGCGTGCTGCCGCTGGCCATCGCCTCCGGCGCGGGTTCGGGTGCACAGCGCGCGATTGGTACCGGCGTGCTTGGCGGCATGCTGGTCGGCACCCTGCTGGGCGTGTTCTTCATCCCGCTGTTCTTCGTGGTGGTGCAGAAGCTGTTCAACCGCAAGCTGCGGACATCCAGGCCATGACGTTCCGGTGGCCTGGATAGATGACCCGGTGGGTGGCCTGGATAGATGGCCTGGTGGGTGGCTTGGATAGATGGCTGCTGGGTGACTTGGATAGATTGCTCGGTGGGTGACGACCGTTGGTCGTCACTGCTGTTGATCTGCCGGTGACGACCAACGGTCGTCACCCACCGAGCCCAGCTCTTTACCCATCAGGCCCAGCTCTTTACCCACCAGGCCCATCGCCTCACCCACCAGGCCACCTTTTCACCGACCGGGCGCACCTTTTCCACTCACCGCCCCGTGTGCACCCACCGTGCGAGTCCCCTCATCATCCTGCGAGTAACCTCATGAAGAAGACTCTGTTGCTGCCGGCGGCCATTGCCAGCGTACTGATGTTCTCCGGCTGCGCCACGCTGGTGCCGGACCGGACCAGCGTGGCGCCGGCCATACCTGTGCAATGGCCGGCCGATGCCGGGCAGCGACAGGCGACCGACGTCGCTGCGCTCGGCTGGCGGGATTTCTTCACCGACCCGCGCCTGCAGCAGGTCATCGACCAGGCGCTGGAGAACAACCGCGACCTGCGCGTGGCCGTGCTCAATGTCGAGCGCGCACGTGGCCAGTACCGCATCCAGCGTGCCGACCGCGTGCCGGCACTGGCCGTGCAGGCGCAGGGGCAGCGCAGCGGCGGCGATGCGCCGGTCACCGAGCAATACAGCGCCGGGCTGGGCATCACCGATTTCGAACTGGACCTGTCCGGGCGCGTGCGCAACCTGAGCGAAGCAGCGCTCCAGCAGTACTTCGCGGTGGCAGCCAATCGCCGCAATGCGCAACTGGGCCTGGTGGCCGAAACCGCCACTGCCTGGCTGACGCTGGCGGCCGACCGCGAACTGCTGCGCATTGCCGAGGCCACCCTGGCCAGCCACGAGGATTCGCTGCGGCTGGCGCAGGCACGCTTCGAACGGGGTGGTAGTTCGGCACTGGAACTGGCGCAGACCCGCACCCTGGTGGAAACGGCGGGCACCGATACCGCGCGCCTGCGTGGGCAGGTACAACAGGACCGCAACGCGCTTTCGCTGCTGGCAGGAGGCACGCTGGACGAGGCGCTGCTGCCGTCGGCCGAAACGGTGCTGGACATCGCTGCGCTGGCGCCGCCACCGGCCGAGCTGCCCAGCGACGTGCTGCTGCAGCGGCCCGATATCATGGCGGCCGAGCACACGCTGCTGGCGGCCAATGCCAACATCGGTGCGGCGCGAGCAGCGTTCTTTCCCAGTATCCGCCTGACCGGCAGCATCGGCAGTACATCCAGCGAACTGTCCGGTCTGTTCGACAGCGGCACGCGTGCATGGAGCTTCCTGCCCACCATTACGCTGCCGATCTTCCAGGGCGGCAGGCTGCGCGCCAATCTCGATGTGGCCACCGCCGACCGCGATATCGCCCTGGCCGAATACGAGAAGGCCATCCAGGCCGGTTTCCGTGAAACCGCCGATGCGCTGGCATCCAGCTCCAGCCTGGACGCGCAGGCGGCTTCGCAGCAAGCCCTGGTGGAGGCTGCAATGCAGGCCGAGCGTCTGTCGCAGGCCCGTTACGATGCCGGACTGGACAGCTTCGTGACCCTGCTCGATGCACGTCGTACGGCCTATGCCGCGCAGCAGAGCCAGCTGCAGACCACGCTTGCCCGGCAGGCCAACCGCATCGCCCTGTACAAGGTGCTGGGTGGCGGTTGGCACGAACGCTCGTAGAGCGGGGCTCTGCCCCGCTGCGCGATATGGTTTCAGCCGGGCAGAGCCCGGCTCTACCTGGGTCAGGCTCTCAGGCGCGGGCGTTCGTCGGCGTGGATCATGCTGGACACATACACATGGTCCCAGCACTGTTCGATGAAATCGCGTGCCTGCGCTTCGGTCAGGCGCGGCATGATCTGCAGCGCATACTGTGTCTGGAACGCTTCTTCGCGCTGTTCGTTGGTCGCCCGCGGATGGGTAATCAACGAATCGCAGGCGAACTTGATCCACGGGACGAAGTGGCCGAACGAACCCGGGCCCATCGCGCCCTCGGCGTGGCGCTGGCGCCAATGATTCAGCTCGGCTTCCACGTCGATCACTTGAGGAACATTGGGTACATCTACTGCGCGCATGGCTCGGAGTCTTCTGGTGATGTTCGGTGGCTTGAAACACCGATCATCACCATGGCCCAGTGCACGCAGTGTCAGCGCCGCGTGCAATCTGCGTTCCGGCGGCGCATCCGGCAGGCCGACGACGCAGTTGCCACGGGCACTGCGCGCCATGCAGGCAGATTAAGGGTTCAGGAAACTGTCCGCCTCACTCGCCGATATCCTCGTCCCAGATGTCCGGATGGCGCTGGATGAAGTCGCCCAGCAGGTCCACGCATTCCTGGTTGTCCAGGTCCACCACGTTCACTCCGCTCTCGCGCAGCCAGTCGATGCCACCCTGGAAGGTGCGCGACTCGCCGACCACCACGGTACCAATGTTGAACTGGCGCACCAGGCCGGAGCAGTACCAGCACGGCGCCAGGGTGGTCACCATGATGGTGTCCCTGTAATCACGCTGCCGGCCCGCCTTGCGGAAGGCATCGGTTTCGCCGTGCACGGAAGGATCGCCTTCCTGCACCCGTCGGTTGTGGCCGCAGCCAAGCAGGCGGCCGTCGTTGTGGTACAGCGCGGCACCGATCGGGACGCCGCCTTCGGCCAGTCCCTGGCGGGCTTCGGCGATGGCGGTCTGCAGCAGGGCCTGGTAATCAGGCGTGGCGATCATGAGGGAAACTCCGTGGAGGTCAGGCCTGCCATGATACGGTCAGGTGTCCCGCCGGCGGCCGGCAGTGCGATAATCGGGTCATGAGCGAATCCCCCTACAAGTCTGGAACCACCCATTTCGGCTTCCGCGATGTCGATGCCAAGGACAAGCAGAAGCTGGTCGGCCAGGTATTCACCTCGGTCGCGCGCAGCTACGACCTGATGAACGACCTGATGAGCCTGGGCATCCACAGGGCGTGGAAGCGCTATTACGTGGCGACCGCGCAGGTGAAGCCGGGCGACCGTGCTCTGGACCTTGCCGGCGGCACCGGCGACATCGCCGCGCTCATCAAGGAGCGCGTCGGCAGTGAGGGGTCGGTGGTGCTGGGCGACATCAATGCCGGCATGCTGTCGGTGGGACGCGACCGGCTGACCAACCGTGGCCTGGTGGCCGGCCTGGATTACGTGCAGTGCAATGCCGAGGCGCTGCCCTTCCCGGATGCCAGTTTCGACCTGGTGACCATTGCGTTCGGCCTGCGCAATGTCACCGACAAGGACGCCGCGCTGCGTGAAATGCATCGCGTGCTGAAGGTCGGTGGCCAGGCGCGCGTGCTGGAGTTTTCCGAAGTGACGCTGGACTGGTTCAAGCCGATCTACGATTTCCACTCGTTCAAGGTGCTGCCGAAGCTGGGCCGCCTGTTCGCGCGGGATGCCGACAGCTACCAGTACCTGGCTGAAAGCATCCGCAAGCATCCGCCGCAGGAAGAACTGAAAGCGATGATGTCGCAGGCCGGTTTCGAGCGCTGCCATTACAAGAACCTGACGGCAGGGATCGTGTCGATCCATTCCGGTTACAAGCTCTGACCGCGCAGGCCGGCAACGGCGGTCACGACCCAAAAGATGCAGGTGGGTGACGACCGTTGGTCGTCACATGCAATGCAACAGCAGTCACGACCAACGGTCGTGACCCACCGAACAGCCCATGATCCACCGAACAGCCCGTGACCCACCGATCGGGCCGTGACCGCCGATCGGGTCCGGCTGCGTGATGCCGGTGGGTGACGACCGAGGATGCCGGTGGGTGACGACCGTTGGTCGTCACGCTCCCCCGCCAGCGGAGGTAAACTTCCGGTTTACCCCTGAAACGGTCCCGATTCATGCGTAATCCGCTGATGCTTCTTCCGCTGGCCGTGGCCCTGGCCGCCGGTTGCTCCCAGGAGGCGACTCCCCCCGCCGCTTCCGCGCCTGCCACCCAGAAGGCTCCTGCCGCCCCCGTGAACGCCGAAAACCGCAGCCACGACGAAAGCTCGTACGCCGAGCCGGACAAGGTCGTCATCAAGGACATCGCCCTGGACCTGAAGCTGGATTTCGACCAGAAGCAGATCGGCGGCACGGCGACGTACACGCTGGAATGGAAGGACAAGGACGCCCGGCAGCTGGTGCTGGATACCCGTGAGCTGGATGTGTCCAAGGTCGGAGCCATCGCCGCCGACGGCGCGCGCAGCCCGCTGCAGTTCGCCCTGGCGACGACGGACAAGGTGTTCGGCAGCAAGCTCACCATCGAAACGCCGGAGCAGCCGGCCAAGGTGGAAATCAGCTACCACACCGCACCGACCGCATCGGGCCTGCAGTGGCTGGACCCTTCGATGACCGAAGGCAAGAAGCTGCCCTTCATGTTCAGCCAGTCGCAGGCCATCCATGCGCGCTCCTGGGTGCCGCTGCAGGACACGCCCAGCGTGCGCTTCACCTACAGCGCACACGTGGTTTCGCGCCCGGACGTGATGGTGCTGATGAGCGCCGACAACGATCCCAAGGCCGCGCGTGACGGTGACTACACCTTCAAGATGCCGCAGCCGATCCCGTCCTACCTGCTGGCCATCGCCGCCGGCGACCTGGTGTTCGAGCCGATCTCCGGCCGCTCCGGTGTGTGGGCCGAGCCGACCATGGTCGGCAAGGCGGCGAAGGAGTTCGAAGACACCGAGAAGATGATCGGTGCGGCCGAGAAGCTGTACGGCCAGTACCGCTGGGGCCGCTACGACATGCTGGTGCTGCCGCCGTCGTTCCCGTTCGGTGGCATGGAAAACCCGCGCCTGACCTTCGCCACGCCGACCGTGATCGTCGGCGACAAGTCGCTGGTTTCGCTGGTCGCCCATGAGCTGGCGCACAGCTGGTCGGGCAACCTGGTGACCAATGCGAGCTGGAAGGACATCTGGCTCAACGAAGGCTTCACTACCTACGTCCAGGGTCGCATCACCGAAGCCCTGTATGGCAAGGAAATGGCCGAGATGGAGCGGCAGATCGACCAGTCCGACCTGCTGGCTGAAGTGAAGGACATGAGCCCGGCCGACCAGGCGCTGGCGCTGCCGCCGCTCAACGAACGCGATCCGGATGAAGCGCTGAGCCAGGTGGCGTACGTGAAGGGTTCCTGGTTCCTGGAGTTCCTGGAGCAGCGTTTCGGTCGCGACGTGTTCGATCCGTTCCTGCGCGGCTGGTTCGATGACCATGCCTTCCAGAGCGCCAACACCGACCAGTTCGTCGAGTACCTGCAGAAGAACCTGCTGCCGAAGAAGCCGAACGCGGTGACCGAGGCCGAGCTGAAGGCATGGCTGGACGAGCCCGGTATTCCGGCATTCGCGGCGAAGGCGAAGTCGCGCAACTTCAGCAACGTGGATACCGCGCGCATCGCCTGGGAAGGCACCGGCACGCCGCCGAGCAGCCAGCTGACGGCTGACTGGAGCACGCAGGAATGGGTACGCTTCATCGATGGCCTGGGCAAGACCGTGGCGGTGGACAAGCTGGCCGCGCTGGATAAGGCCTACCACTTCACCGGCACGCCGAACGGCGAGATCGCCATGCGCTGGTATCCGCTGACGATCCGCAGCGGTTATTCGCAGGCCACGCCAGCGGCCGCGGAGTTCATCGAACGCGTTGGCCGTCGCAAGCTGATCATGCCGATCTACGCCGAACTGGTGAAGACCCCGGAAGGCCTGGAGGTGGCAAAGCAGGCGTTCGAAAAGGCGCGGCCGGGTTACCACCCGATCACCACTGGTTCGGTGCAGGACATGCTGTCCAAGGCCGAAGCAAAGTAAGCCGAGATGCCGGGCATCGCCCGGCATCTCCCGTAGAGCGGGGCTCTGCCCCGCTGCGCGCAATGCCCCCACCGGGCAGAACCCGGCCCGACGTGGCATGTTCAGTGCGCGGTGGCGCGCAACGCCAGGAACATGTCCACGCAGTCTTCCATCAGCCGCTGCCGGGCCTCGGCCTGCAACGGCGGCTGCCCCATCGCCACCTGCGGCCAGAATGCGGATGCCTTGAGCATGCCCTGCAACTGATGCGCCGCATCGCCCGGTGCGATGTCCCCGGCCAGCTGGCCATCGGCCTGCGCCGCGCGTATCCACGTCGCCAGGCCTTCTTCCTTCTCCGCCAGCTTGCCCATCATCGCGCGTGCGCGGTCCGGCGCATGCATCAGCTCGGCCATCGCCACGCGCGAAAGGTCGATGAACGCAGGATCGGACAGCAACTGCATCTTCCGCTCCGCAAAGGCCAGCAGTTGCCCGCGCAATGGTTGCGCGCGGTCGTACGCCACCGTGTCCAATGCCTGGCTGGCTTCCAGCAACTGCCACAGGATGGCCGCGAACAGTTCGTCCTTGCTGGAAAAGTGGTTGTAGACCGTGCGCTTGGATACCCCGGCGGTGGCGGCGATGCGGTCCATGCTGGTGCCCGCAAAGCCGAATGCGCGGAACTCGGCCACCGCAGCGGCCAGGATGTCCTCGCGCTTGCGGTCGGTGAGGCGGGCAGGGCGTTCGGGAACGGTCATGGCGCCATTTTACACCATTAAGTTTACTTTCCCGGAATCACATGTACACTCGCCAGTGTACTTTTCCGGGCAAGCCCGAATGACGCGTCGCCTGCCTCGCCTTTTCCTTCTCCTGACGGTGTTCATCGCCATGACTCTTGGCCTGCTGACCTGCCGCGCGCATCCCGCCGCTGCCTACGACCAGTCGCCGCAGTACCGCGACGGCCGCTTCCACAACCCTTCCGGAAAGTCATCGCTTGGCCTGGCCGGCACATTGGGGGTGCTGTGGCGTTTCATGTTCGACAAACCCACCGATGCCGTCCCGCCGGCGCCTATCCCGGTACAGATGCTTACCCGCCAGGCGCTGCTGGATGCGCCGGATGACAGTCTGTGGCGGCTGGGACATTCCACCGTGCTGTTCAAGCTGGATGGCCATTTCTGGCTGACCGATCCGGTATTCGCCGAGCGTGCGTCGCCGATGTCGTTCATGGGGCCGAAGCGCTTCCATGCGCCTCCGTTGTCCCTGGATGAGCTGCCCCCGTTGACCGGCGTGATCATCTCCCACGACCACTACGATCACCTGGACCGTGCCGCCATCCTGGCGCTGGCACCGAAGGTGGAGCACTTCGTGACGGCGCTCGGCGTGGGCGACCGCCTGGTCGCCTGGGGCGTGGCCGCCGAGCGGATCCAGCAGCTGGACTGGTGGCAGCACACGCGGGTGGCGGGCGTGGACATCACCGCCACGCCGGCGCAGCATTTTTCCGGACGTACGTTGTCCGATGGCAATCGTACGCTGTGGGCTTCGTGGGTGATCCACAGCGGGGACACGAAGATCTTCTTCAGTGGCGATTCGGGATATTTCGATGGTTTCGCCCGCATCGGCGAGCGGTTTGGCCCGTTCGATCTCACCCTGGTGGAAACCGGTGCCTACGATGCTGACTGGGCCGACGTCCACATGCAGCCCGAGCAGAGCTTGCAGGCCCATCTTGATGTGCGCGGCAAGGTGATGATGCCCATCCACAACGGCACCTTCGATCTTGCCCTGCACCCCTGGACCGAACCGTTTGAACGCATCACCCGGTTGGCGGCGGCGCAGGGCGTGGTGCTGACTGCGCCGCGCATGGGCGAACGGCTGGATATCCTCGCGCCTGCACCTTCGACGCAGTGGTGGCGGGAAGTGCGCTGACTGGCGCTACGAGGCAGATCGATGCGGCACTCATGCGGCTACGCGCTAAAGTAAAGGCCGGCGCCTCGCGCGCCATCGACCTTGATGGAGCCCCTGATGAAACGATTGATCCTCGCCGCGACCTGCGCTTTTGCCCTGGCGGCCTGTTCCGATCCTGAAGCGGAGCGTCGTGCGCAGGAAGCTGCCGCCGCCGCCGCGCAGGCACAGAAGGAAGCCAAGGCCGAGGATGTGGCGAAGCAGTACGACACCGCGGTGGCATCGCAGGACTGGGAACGTGCGCGCATCCACGGCGGCTCGCTGCTGGATGCCTACAAAGGCACCGCTGCCGCCGCCCGTGTGGAGCCCGGCTACGCCGAAGTGAAGGCCAAGGCCGAACAGGCGCGCGATCTGCGCCGCATGCAGGGCCTGTGGCAATACAACCAGATTCCGGTGGGTACCAAGGGCTCGCAGCGCTCGGCGTCCATTTACGGCAAGGAGCGCGTGGACGTGGATGGCAGCGGACCCAAGCCGGTGCAGTTGGTGTTCCGCGATCATCCCGAGTGGAAGCGGCACGCCTACCTGGTGCTGCAGGCCGGCGATTTCCGCTGCCCGGGTGGCTGCAAGGTGCAGGTGAGCGCCGACGGCGGCAAGCCGCGCGCGATGGCGGCCTGGCGTCCCGATACCGATGAGGCCATCGCCATGTTCATCACCGACAATGCCGCACTGTGGAAGCTGGCACGGCAATCGAAGGCGATCAGCATCGAGTTTCCGGTCAAGGCCGGCGGCACGCGCACGGTAGTGTTCGAAACCGGTGGCGTGGATGCCAGCCGCATGCCCTGGAAGTAGCTTTTTGGCCTGACAGCAGTGACGACCAACGGTCGTCACCCACCAGGCCTTTCAGCCACACCCAGCAGGCTTTTCAGGCTCCAGGCTTCTCACCCACCGGGCCTTTCATTCACCGGTGTCTTCTGCGGTGACCGCAGAACGGGAACGCGCAGGTAGACGTCTGGTTACGCGTCCAGCGCGTAACCGAACTGCTGCTTGAACTGTTCGTTGAACTCGTCGAACGTGAAGCGCTGGTTCTGCGTGCCTGGGTGTTCAACCTTCAGCGCGCCCATCAGGTTGCCCATGCGGCCGATGGTCAGCCAGTCGAAGCCCTTCTGGATGCCGAAGATCAACCCGGCACGGAAGGCATCACCGCAGCCGGTGGGGTCCACCACGCGGCGTTCGTGTGCCGGCGGGATGTCATAGCTCTTTTCCGGCGTATGGATCACCGCGCCCTTCGGGCCGCGGGTGGTGATGTACGCCTTCACCCGGCTGACGATTTCCTGCTCGTTCCAGCCGGTGCGTTCCTGCAGCAGGTTCGACTCGTAATCGTTGACCACCACGTAGTCGGCCTGCTCGATGAACTCGCGCAGTTCCGGACCATTGAACAGCGGCATCGCCTGGCCCGGATCAAAGATGAAGGGAATGCCGTCCTCGTGGAATTCCTGCGCGTTCTGGATCATGCCTTCGCGGCCATCCGGACCCACCAGGCCCAGGGTCACGCCCGGCACGCCACGCACGTGGTTCTCGTAGGAGCGCATCATCGCGCCGGGGTGGAAGGCGGTGATCTGGTTGTTGTCGTGGTCGGTGGTGATGAAGGCCTGAGGGGTGAACAGTTCCTCGATCACGCGCACGCGCGACAGGTCGATGCCCAGCGCGTTGAAATGCTCGCGGTACGGACCGAAATCGGTGCCCACGGTGCCCATCGGGATCGGCTGGCCGCCCAGCAGGTGCAGGTTGTAGGCGATGTTGCCCGCACAGCCGCCGAATTCGCGGCGCATGCGCGGCACCAGGAACGAGACGTTCAGGATGTGCACCTTGTCCGGCAGGATGTGGTTCTTGAACTGGTCCGGGAACACCATGATGGTGTCAAAGGCAAGAGAACCACAGATCAGAGCGGACATCGATGAAGGCCTATGCGGAAAGGGTAGGGCGTGGCCCGTGCGGACGGGCATGCAAACGGCGCCCTTGGGCGCCCGACGGCGCAAAGGTTACCGGGTGAAGCGGCGGAGGGCCAGAACCGGATGGCGGCACGCCGGCTTCCAGAGGGCCGGCAGGCGGATGGCAGCAGACCATGCCGATCCTGCGCAAACCGTGTGACGGCGCGGGTTCAGCTTGGTTTTCACCTTGCCCACACGGGGGCGGGTTGCTAGGCTTGTCGCCCTCGAATTCTGCCCGCGATTCCCCCCCTCCAGCGGTGGGCAGACACCCCTCAGGATCACTCCCTCGATGTTGAAGAAACTCCGCGGCATGTTCTCCAATGACCTGTCCATTGACCTGGGCACGGCCAATACCCTCATCTATGTGCGCGGGCAGGGAATCGTGCTGAATGAACCATCGGTGGTGGCCGTGCGCCAGGATCGTGCCATCGGTGGCACCCGCTCGGTGGCTGCCGTCGGCGCCGAAGCCAAGCAGATGCTTGGCCGTACCCCTGGCCATATCACCACCATCCGCCCGATGAAGGACGGCGTCATCGCCGATTTCACCTACACCGAGGCGATGCTCAAGCACTTCATCAAGAAGGTGCACAAGTCGCGTTTCCTGCGCCCGAGCCCGCGCGTGCTGGTCTGCGTGCCGGCCGGTTCCACCCAGGTGGAGCGTCGCGCCATCAAGGAATCGGCCGAGGAAGCCGGTGCACGCGATGTGTTCCTGATCGAAGAGCCGATGGCCGCCGCAATCGGTGCCGGCATGCCGGTGACCGAAGCCCGCGGTTCGATGGTCATCGACATCGGCGGCGGCACCACTGAAGTGGCGGTCATCTCGCTCAACGGCATCGTCTATTCGGCTTCGGTGCGCATCGGCGGCGACCGCTTCGATGAGTCGATCACCAACTACGTGCGCCGCAACCACGGCATGCTGATCGGCGAAGCCACCGCCGAGCGCATCAAGGTGGAGCTGGGCTGCGCCTACCCGCAGGCCGAAGTGATCGAGCTGGAAATCTCCGGCCACAACCTCGCAGAGGGCGTGCCGAAGATGATCAAGATCACCTCCAACGAGGTGCTCGAAGCCCTGCACGAGCCGCTGTCGGGCATCGTCAGCGCAGTGAAGCTGGCGCTGGAACAGACCCCGCCGGAACTGTGCGCCGACGTCGCCGAGCGCGGCATCGTGCTCACCGGTGGTGGTGCGCTGCTGCGCGACATGGACCGCCTGATCTCCGAGGAAACCGGCCTGCACGTGCAGGTGGCCGACGATCCGCTCACCTGCGTGGCCCGCGGTGGTGGACGCGCGCTGGAGCTGGTGGACATGCACGGCAACGAGTTCTTTGCGCCGGAGTAAGCCTTCGCGGCCGGCTTCGACCGCCGCGCCCTTCCGGCGTGCAGGCTGCCCTGGCGGCAGCCCGGCACCGGAAGGCCGCCGTCGTGTTTCCCTCCCGTTTCTTTCCTGCTGAAGCTGCATTGTGCCGCCCTACGCTGGTCCTCCCATTGCTTCCCGCTCCGGTGACGCTGCCAGTCCGTTGCGGCTGCTGGCCTACCTGGTGCTGGCCATCACCCTGATCGTCCTTGACGACCAGGCGGGCTGGCTGGCGCGCGTGCGTGAACAGGCCAACGTGCTGGTGCAGCCGGTATGGACCCTTGCCGGCCTGCCCGGTCGTCTGGGCAACCAGGTGCGCGACAATGCGGCCAGCCATGGCCAGCTGGTGGCCGAGAACCGCCAGCTGCGCAACCAGCTGCTGGTGGCCAACGCCCGCCTGACCCGCCTGCAGACCGCGGCGCTGGACAACGCGCAGCTGCGTGAACTGCTCAACGTGGCAGAGCGCAGCGGGCTGGACGTGCAGTTGGCGCCGATCCTGGATATCGATCTGGACCCGGTGAAACAGCGCCTGGTGCTGGCCGCCGGCACCCGCGAGGGCGTGCACGTGGGCCAGGCGGTGATCGATGCTGGCGGCCTGATGGGGCAGGTGATCAGCACCACCGGCAGCACCGCGACGGTACTGCTGCTGACCGATCCGGACCATGCCGTGCCGGTGACGGTGGCGCGCAATGGCGTACGGCTGATCGTGTACGGACGTGGCGATACGCTGGAACTGCGTGATATCCCCCTGAGCGCGGGCGTGGAAGTGGGCGATGAGATCGTGACCTCCGGGTTGGGTGGGCGGTTCCCGGTGGGCTTCCCGGTGGGCACCATATCGGCGCTGCGCCCGGACGATACCCATGCCTTCCTGGTGGGCGACCTGACACCAGCGGCACAGCTGGATCGCGGCCGCGACGTACTGCTGCTGCGCCCGGGCGCGGCGATCCGCATCCCCCCGCCGGTTCCGGCGGGTGACGGCGTTCCGGTGGGTGACAAAGCTCCGGTGGGTGACGCCCCGTGGTGGTCACCCGCAACAGGTGGTG
>JAFAFF010000052.1 GCA_023423605.1 Pseudomonadota bacterium | reverse complement strand
ATGTCAGCGCGCCGGGCCGGCTGGACCTGCGCCAGGCCGCGCTGGTGTGGCCAACGGCCGACGCCACCGCCTTCAGCTACGCGCGCGGCATGTCGTACTGGCATTCGCGCTGCCGCTTCTGCGGTGTATGCGGCGGGGGCGTGCGTTTCGACCGGGGTGGCTTCATCGGCCGCTGCCAGCAGTGCGCCACCGAGCATTACCCGCGCGTGGACCCGGCGGTGATCGTGGCCGTGGAAAACCGTGGGCGCCTGCTGCTGGGGCGGCAGGCCAGCTGGGCACCGCGTCGCTACTCCGTGCTGGCCGGGTTCGTTGAGCCGGGGGAGTCGCTGGAACAGACCGTGGCGCGCGAGGTGCATGAAGAGAGCAAGGTGCGGGTCACCGCGTGCCAGTATCTGGGCACCCAGCCCTGGCCGTTTCCGGGCGCGCTGATGGTCGGGTTCCGCGCCCAGGCCGAAGATGGCGAGCCGGAAGTGGATGGCGAACTGGAGGACGCACGCTGGTTCAGCGCCGCCGAAATCGGTGCCGCGCTTGCCCGTGACACCGAAGATGACGGCGAAGGCATCCGTCTGTCGCCACCGATATCGATCTCCCGCAGCCTCATCGAACACTGGTACCGGCAGCAGCCGCAGGAGCCGTGATGTTCACCACCTTGGTGGCAGTACTGGTCGCCCTGGCATTGGGGCATGTCGCACCCGCAGCGGCGGCGCGCCTGCGCCGGTTCGATGGCTTCCGGCATTGGCTGGGCTGGCTGGGTGCACATGGTGGACCGGCGTGGCGCGGTGGCGTGGGCGTGGCGATCGCCCTGCTGCCGCCAGTGCTGCTGATGGCGCTGCTGGCCTGGCTGCTGGATCGCACCCTGTTCGGGCTGCCGTCACTGCTGCTCGGCGTGGCCGTGCTGGCATGGTGCTGGGGACCGCGCGATCTGGACCGCGATGTCGAAGCGATCATCGATGCCGACGAACCGCCGCTGCGGCACGCGGCCATGCACAACCTGCAGTCGGGTGGTGGCAGCCTGTGCGAGGACGTGCCTTCCCTGGTCGAAGCGACCGTCTTCAATGCGTTGCGGCGCTGGTTCGCGGTGCTGTTCTGGTTCCTGCTGCTGGGGCCGGCGGGTGCGCTGGCGTATCGCCTGCTGGCGCTGATGGCGGTGAGCCCCATGCGTGCGCGGGTGCCGGTGGAGACGCTGGCGGTCGCGCAGCGGGTGCTGGGCTGGGTGGAGTGGCCGGTGGCCCAGGCGATGGCCCTGTCGATGGCACTGGTAGGCAACTTCGATACCGCCTGGAGCGCATGGCGGCAGGCGCATGGCGAACGCTGGATGCACGGCATCGGCTTCCTGGGGCAGGTGGCGCGGGCCAGCGTGCGGGCCGACCTGCGCGAGCAGGCCCATGACTACACCGACGCCGGCCTGCTGCCGGTCTGGCAGCGGCTTCCCGAACTGCGTGATGCCATGAACGTGGTGTGGCGCATGCTGCTGCTCTGGATGGTGGCGCTCGCCCTGCTGGTGATCGCCGGCTGGATCACCTGAAGGACGCGATTCAGGCATTCGCCCCCCGCAATGCACGTACCTGCGCCTCCAGGGCGGCGGCGGTAACCGTCGCGCCGTCCACCGCAGGCGCGGCCACCACATCCACGGCGGCACGGAAGCGACGTGGCACGCGCATGCGTCCCAGGCGGCTGTCGCGCCGGCTCCACATGCTGCTCCACATGCCCTGCAGCGCCATCGGCACCACCGGCACCGGACGCCGCTGCAGGATCTTCTCCACGCCACCTTTGAAGCGGCCCATTGCACCGTCGCGCGTCAATGCGCCTTCGGGGAAGATGCAGACCAGTTCACCCTCGGCCAGCGCACCCTCCACCTCATCGAACGCGCGCTGCATCAGCGCAGGGTCCTCCTGCGCACCGGCGATGGGAATCGCCTTGGCGGTACGGAAGATCCAGCGCAGTACCGGGATGTTGAAGATGCGGTAGTACATGACGAAGCGCACCGGTCGCGGAATGCTGGCCGACAGGATGAGCGCATCCATGTAGCTGACGTGGTTGCAGACGATAAGCGCTGGTCCCTGGTCCGGCACGTTCGCCTCGATGCCGTGCGGACGCAGACGGTACAGGGTGCGCACCATCAGCCAGCTGAGGAAGCGCATCAGGAATTCAGGGACGATGGTGAATATGTAGATGGCCACCAGCGCATTGGCCACCGCCAGGGCCAGGAACAGCTGCGGAATGGTGACACCCATGGCGTGGGCGGCCAGGCCCACGCCGGCAGCGGCCACGATGAAACCGGAATTCTGGATGTTCAGCGCGGCGAAAACCCGCGACATCTCCGCCTTCGGCGTGCGGCTCTGGATGAGAGCGAACAGGGGCACCACGAAGAAGCCGGTGAACAGGCCGATGCCCAGCAGGTCGATGATGATGCGCGTGCTGCCGGCCTGTCGCACGAACTGCATCACCGACAGCCCCTGCGTGGTGGCTTCGCCGGCGCGGGCGAAGTACAGGTCCAGCAGGAAGGCGGTCATGCCGAACGCACCCAGCGGTACCAGACCGATCTCCACGGTGCGGCCGGACAGCTTCTCGCACAGCAGTGAGCCGACGCCGGTGCCTACGGAGAACAGTGCCAGTGCGAAGATGTACAGCGTGGGTTCGCCACCGAGATGGGTCACCGCGTAGGTGGGCAGCTGCGAGGTCAGCACGGTGCCGACGAACCAGAACCACGACACGCCGAGGATGGCGTTGCGCACGGCTTTCTGCTTTTTGGCCATGCGCAGCACCGCCAGTGATTCCGGTAGTGGGTTCCAGTTGATCTTCAGTGCGGGCGCGCCCGCGTCCACCCTGGGGATCATCCGTGCGACAACGTTGCCGCACACGGCCAGCGCGATGACGGCGGTGGCGGCGACCGCCGGGCCCTGGCTGCCGGCAAGCGTGAAGATCAACCCGCCGACGATCATGCCGGTGAGGATGGACATCGAGGTGCCCATCTCCACCAGGCCGTTGCCGCCGGTCAGCTCTTCAGGCTTCAGCACCGAGGGCAGCACGGAATATTTGACGGGCCCGAACAGCGTGGATTGCAGTCCGGTGGAGAACAGCGCAACCAGCAGGATCGGCATGCTCTGGGTGAGGAAGCCCACCGCGGCCAGCGACATGATCACGATCTCCATGGTGGTGGTGATGACGATCAGCCGGGATTTCTCCAGCTTGTCGGCGATCTGTCCGGCAAGCGCGGAAAAGAGGAAGTACGGCAGGATGAAGATGGCCGGTGCCAGCGTGGTGTACAGCGAGCGTTCGTCGTCGGATACGCCGAGATAGAACAGCAGGCCGATGATGGCCTGGCGGTAGACGTTGTCGTTGAATGCACCCAGCG
>JAFAFF010000340.1 GCA_023423605.1 Pseudomonadota bacterium | reverse complement strand
CGCCTTCCATCTTCGAAGCGCCGCCGGTCAGCACCATGCCGGCGCGTACCAGTTCCTCGAAACCGGAGCGGCGCAGTTCGGCCTGCACCATTTCGAATATCTCCTCGTAACGTCCCTGCACCGCCTGTGCGAGCGCGTGGCGGGGCATGCGGCGCGGCGGGCGATCGCCAACGCTGGGCACCTGGATGCTTTCTTCGGCCGTGGCCAGCTGGGCCAGTGCGCAGGCGTAGCGCACCTTGATCTGCTCGGCCTCCGGGGTGGGCGTGCGCAGCATGTGGGCGATGTCGTTGGTCACGTGGTCGCCGGCGATGGGCAGCGACGCGGTGTGGCAGATCGCCCCCTGCACGAACACCGCGATATCGGTGGTGCCCGCGCCCATGTCCACCAGCACCACGCCCAGCTCGCGTTCGTCGGCGGTCAGCACCGCCACGCTGGAAGCCAGCGAGGACAGCACCAGGTCGTCCACCTGCAGCCCGCAGCGCTGCACGCACTTGCTGATGTTGGCCGCGGCCGACTGCGCGCACACCACCAGGTGCGCATGCACCTCCAGGCGCACGCCGGTCATGCCCACCGGGTTGCGGATGCCTTCCTGCGAATCGTCCAGCACGTATTCGCGCGGAATGGCGTGCAGGATCTTCTGGTCGGCCGGGATGGCCACCGCCTTGGCGGCATCCAGTACACGGTCCAGGTCGCCCCAGGTCACTTCGCCATCGCGGATCGGCACGATGCCGGGCGAATTCTTGCACTGCACATGGTTGCCGGAGATGGAGGCATACACCGAACGGATCTCGCAGCCGGCCATCAGCTCGGCTTCCTCCACCGCGCGCTGGATGGACTGCACCGTGGATTCGATGTCCACCACCACGCCGCGCTTCAGGCCGCGCGATTCGTGCGAACCGATGCCGATCACTTCGATCGGATTGCCCGGCGAGTATTCGCCCACCAGCGCCACCACCTTGGAGGTGCCGATATCCAGGCCGACGATCAGCGACTTGTCACCCTTGCGATTCATGTTCTTTCCTGCGTTTTCTTCGGCGCGTCGGCCGGCGGCTCACCCCAGCTCAGGGTGAAGCCATTGGTGTATCGGAGATCGGCACGTTCGATGGGGGCGGCCTGGCTGGCCAGCTGCGGCAGCACCCGCACATAGCGGCGCAGGCGCGAGCGCGCATCGTCGCGGCCCACCACCACTTCAGTGCCATTGCTCAGCAGCAGCGACCAGCTGCCGCGCGCGTCCATGGTCAGCCGCGAAACGTCCAGCCCGCTGGGTGCGAACAGCGCGCGTGCATCGTTGTACAGCGACACCACTTCTTCGGTCTGGCTGTCCGGGCCATCGAGCTCGGGCAGCTTCAGGTCGGCCAGCTTCTTCGGCGTCGGGAACAGCTTTCCCTGCTCGGACAGCAGGCGGTCGCTGCCCCAGCGCGCGAACGGCTTGTGCTCCACCAGGGTCACTTCCAGCACGTCCGGCCACTGCTTGCGTACACGCGCGCTTTCCACCCAGGGCAGGCTTTCGATGCGGTCCTGCGCGTCCTGCAGCTTCACCGCGAAGAAGCCGGCCTGTGCATACGGCAGCAGCACCTGCTGCAACTGCTCGGCCGGCACCCGCTTGAATTCGCCATGCACGCGCAGCTTCGCCAGCGGCCAGCGCTCGGCACCGACCCAGCCGTTGAGCACGGCGACCACCGGCAGTGCCACGACCGACAATGCCAACAGCCAGACGAAGATGCGCAGCACCGCGTTCATGCGTCGCCGGCCTCCTGCGAATCCGCGCCGAGGGTCTGTTCCAGCACGCGCCACACCAGCTCCTCGAAGCCGATGCCAGCCTGTCCGGCGGCCTTGGGCACCAGCGAATGGCTGGTCATGCCCGGTGCGGTGTTCACTTCCAGCAGGAAGAAACGGCCGCTTGCGCGATCACGCATCACGTCCACGCGGCCCCAGCCGCGGCAACCGGCGGCGCGGAAGGCAGCCAAGGCGATGCGACGGATCTCCTCCTCGGCCTCGCCATCCAGGCCGGGACAGAGGTACTGGGTGTCCTCGGCCAGGTACTTGGCGTCGTAGTCATACCACTCGCCCCTGGGCACGATGCGGATCGACGGCAGCGCGACATCGCCGAGGATGCCCACCGTAAGTTCATCGCCGACCACCATCTGCTCCATCAGCAACTGGCCGTCATAGCGCTGCGCCAGGGCAACCGCATCGTCCAGCCCGGCGTCGTCGAACACCCGGCTGATGCCTACGCTGGACCCTTCGTTGGCGGGCTTCACCACCACTGGCAGGCCAAGCTCGGCCGCCAGCGCGTGCACGGTCGATGCCTCCACCTTCCTGTACTGCGGGGTCGGCAGGCCCAGCGACAACCACACCTGCTTGGTGCGGATCTTGTCCATGCTCAGCGCCGAACCCAGCACGTCCGAGCCGGTGTACGGCACACCGAAGGCGTCCATCAGGCCCTGCACGATGCCGTCCTCACCACCACCGTTGTGGCCATGCAGGATGTTGAACACACGGTCCACCGTGCCGGCCGCCAGCGCCCGGGCAAGCGCGGGAATGCCGTCGATGGCGAACGCATCGACGCCGCGTGCCTGCAGTGCCGCCAGGACATTGCTGCCGGAATCCAGCGAAACTTCGCGCTCGCTGGAAGTGCCGCCCAGCAGCACGGCGACGCGGCCGAACGCAGCCGGATCGGTGCAGCGCAGCGACGGGAATGCGAAACCGCTCATGCCGCGCCCTCCGCACTGAAACCGTCCACCGCGATCTGCTGGGCAATGGCGCCGATGTCGCCGGCGCCCATCATCAGCAGCAGGTCGCCGTCCTGCAGCACGTCCGGCAGCACATGGGCGAGCTCGACCGCCTTGCCGACCACCACCGGTTCGCTGCGACCACGCGCACGGATCGCACGCGCCAGCGAATGCGAATCCGCCCCGGCGATCGGCTCTTCGCCGGCCGGATAGACCTCGCTGAGCACCAGTGCGTCCACGCTGGACAGCACGGCGGCGAATCTGTCGAACTGGTCGCGGGTGCGGCTGTAGCGATGCGGCTGGAAGGCCACCACCAGGCGCTTGTCGCCCCAGCCCCCCCGGGCGGCGGCGAACACCGCTTCCAGCTCGCTGGGATGATGGCCGTAGTCGTCGATGATGCGCACCTTCGCGCCACTGGCGGTGGTGACTTCACCGAGATCGTTGAAGCGGCGGCCGACGCCCGAAAAGCCTTCCAGCGCACGGGCGATGGCATCCGGAGCAACACCCAGCTGCCAGCCCACCGCTGCCGCGGCAAGGGCGTTGAGCACGTTGTGGCGGCCCGGCAGCGCCAGCACCACATCCTGGCTGGTGCCCTGCGGCAGGCGCAGGGTGAAGCGCATGCGCGCACCGTCCTGCACCACGTTTTCCGCGCGGACATCGGCGTGGTCGCTCAGGCCGTAGCTCATGACGTGGCGAGGCGTCTGCGCCGCCAGTGCCGCCACTTCCGGATCGTCGATGCACAGCACGGCCAGGCCATAGAACGGCAGCCGCTGCAGGAACTCGGCGAAGGCCGCCTGCACTCGGGCAAAGTCGTTGCCGTAGTTTTCCAGGTGGTCGGCATCGATGTTCGTGATGATCGACATCAGCGGGTTCAGGCGCAGGAAGCTGCCATCGCTTTCGTCAGCCTCGGCCACCAGCCACTGGCCACCGCCCAGCTTGGCGTTGGCACCGGCAGCCAGCAGCTGGCCACCGATCACGAACGTCGGGTCGAGCCCACCTTCGCTCAGCACCGCAGCGGTCAGGCTGGTGGTGGTGGTCTTGCCGTGCGTGCCGGCCACGGCAATGCCGCGACGGAAGCGCATCAGCTCGGCCAGCATGGCCGCGCGCGGCATGATCGGGATGCGCTGGCTGCGCGCTTCCATCAGTTCCGGGTTGTCCTCGCGGATGGCGCTGGACACCACCACGCAGTCGGTGCCCAGCACATTGGCTGCCGAATGGCCGCGCATGATGCGCGCACCGAGCCCGGCCAGGCGACGGGTCGCGGTATTGTCCGAGTTGTCCGAGCCGGACACTTCATAGCCCAGCGTCAGCATGACTTCGGCGATGCCGCTCATGCCGGTCCCGCCGATGCCGACGAAATGCACGCGCGGGAACGCGCGCACCAGGTCGTTGGTGTCATGCAGGCGGCGGATCATGCGCGACCCCGCGTGGTACCGGCGCGGTGGCGGTAATTCTTCATGCAGCTTCCTTCAGGATGATATCGGCGATGCGCTCGGCGGCATCGACCTTGGCCAGCGCACGCGCGGCCTGGGCCATCTGCATGCGACGGGCGGGATTTGCGGACAGTTCGCGCAGCAGCCGTTCGATGCCGCTGGCCAGCGCTTCGTCCTGCTTCAGCAGCACGGCGGCATCGCGGTCGGCAAGGTATTCGGCATTGCGGGTCTGGTGATCGTCCACCGCCGCCGGGAACGGCACCAGCACGCTGCCCACGCCCGCCGCACACAGCTCGGCAAGCGTGGAAGCGCCTGCACGGCAGACCACCAGGTCAGCCCAGGCGAAGGCTTCGGCCATATCGGCGATGAACGGGGTGATCTGCGCGTCCACACCGGCATGCGCATAGGCCTGCAGCGCTTCGGCATGCATCTTCTCTCCGCTCTGGTGGCGCACCTGCACCGGGTGCGCGCCGCCGAGCGCGGCGATGGCCTGCGGCATCGCGGTGTTCAGTGCCCGTGCACCCTGGCTGCCGCCGACCACCAGCACCCGCAGCGCTCCGCTGCGGTCAGCGAAACGCTGTTCCGGCGGTGCGATGGCGGCAATCTCGGCACGCACGGGATTGCCGACCGCCTCCTCGCGTGCGGCGAAGCTGCCGGGAAAACCAGTCAGCACGCGCTGCGCGAAGCGCGCCAGGAAACGGTTGGTCATGCCCGGCGCGCGGTTCTGTTCATGCACCAGCAGCGGCAGGCCATGCAGGCGCGCGGCCAGGCCACCCGGTCCCGAGGCATAACCGCCAAAGGCGATCACCGCGCGCGGATTGCGGTCGCGCAGCAGGAAACCGGCCTGGCGCACCGCCCGCAGCACGCGCCACGGCGCGCCCAGCAGCGCAAGCTTGCCCTTGCCGCGCAGGCCGGCGACGTCGAGGGTATCGATCGGCAGGTCGTGCTGCGGGACCAGGCGCGTTTCCATCTGTCCGGCGGCGCCCAGCCAGGTGACCGGCACGCCACGCGCACGCAGTACGCGGGCCACGGCCAGCCCCGGGAAGATGTGCCCGCCGGTACCGCCGGCCAGAATCATCACCGGCCGCATCGCATCCTCCGCAGCGCGCACGTTCACGACAGCCTCCCGAAGGTCGGCTCGACGCGCGTCTGCAGGCGGCTGGTGCCACGCGTGGCTGCGCGCGGTGCCGTAGCGGCGTCGTACTCGTGGACGTGGTCCCTGCTGGTGTGGCTGGCGGATGCATTGCCCGCGCGGGTGGGAACAACCGTCTCCGTCGCTGCCAGTGCGGCCTGCATGGCGCCGTCCGCGCTCTCCTCGAAACCGCCCATGCGCACGGCCTGGCGGCGTTCGGCACGGTCCAGTTCATACGACACCCGCAGCAGCAGGCCCATCGCTACGCAGGTCATCAACACACTGGAGCCACCGGAGGAAATCAAAGGCAGGGTCAGGCCCTTGGTTGGCAGGATGCCCAGGTTCACGCCGATCGACACGAAGCTCTGCATGCTGATCCACAGGCCGATGCCGAAGGCGATGTAGCCGGAGAAATGCCGCTTCATCTCCACGCAGCGCATGCCCAGCCAGAAGGTGCGGCCCACCAGCAGCGCATACAGCGAAATGACCAGGCAGGTACCCAGGAAACCCAGTTCTTCGGCGGTGACCGAAAAGATGAAATCGGTATGCGCTTCGGGCAGGTAGTACAGCTTCTGCACCGAATTGCCCAGGCCCACGCCGGTCCACTCGCCACGGCCCACCGCCATCAGGGCGTTGGACAACTGGTAACCGTCGCCCTGCTGGTCGGCCCATGGGTCCAGGAAGGAGGTGATGCGGCGCATGCGGTAGGGCTCGATGATTGCCAGCGCGCTCATGCCGACCATGCCCAGGATCACCGGCATCGACATGCGCGGCATGTTCACCCCGCCCAGCACCAGCATGCCGGCGGTGATGGCCAGCAGCAGCGTGGACGAGCCGAAATCCGGTTGCAGCAGCAGCAGCACCACCAGCGCACCGGCCACGCAGAGAGGCTTCAGCATCGCCGGCCAGGTGGCATTGACCTCATCGCGGAAGCGCACCAGGTAGCTGGACAGCCACACGATGTACAGCACCTTCACTGCTTCCACGGTCTGGAACTTGGAAATGCCCAGGTTGATCCAGCGCCGCGCGCCGTTGACCGTACTGCCCAGGCCCGGCACGAACACCGCCACCAGCAGCAGGAAGCAGCCCAGCAGCAGCAGCTGGTTGTACTGTTCGATGGTCTTCAGTTCGGTGCGCATGGCGATCACCGCCAGCACCACGCCCACCGCCAGGAAGACCAGGTGACGGTTGAGGTAATAGAACGGGCTGCTCATCAGCGCGATCGAACTGGAAGCCACCATCACCACGCCCAGCCCGGTCAACGCGATGATCGCGCCGAGCAGCCACGTGTCGAAGCGGCCTCCGATGGCTTCAAGCCGGGTTGCCTGGCGGGACAGATCGTTCATCAGCGCACCTTCAACGTGGCCAGGCCGACCAGCACCAGCACCACCGAAATGATCCAGAAGCGCACGATCACGCGCGGCTCCGGCCAGCCCTTCAGTTCAAAGTGGTGGTGGATGGGTGCCATGCGGAACACGCGCTTGCCGGTCAGCTTGAACGAGGCGACCTGGATCATCACCGACAGCGTTTCAATGACGAATACGCCGCCCATCACCACCAGCACCAGCTCCTGGCGCACGATCACCGCGATGGTGCCCAGCACGGCGCCCAGCGCCAGCGCACCGATATCGCCCATGAACACCATTGCCGGATAGGTGTTGAACCACAGGAAGCCCAGGCCTGCACCGGCGATGGCCGCGCAGATGATCACCAGCTCGCCGGCACCGGGAATCTGCGGGATCTGCAGGTAGTTGGCGAACACCGCATTGCCCGAGGCATAGGCGAACACGCCGAGCCCACAGGCCACAAGTACGGTGGGCATGATGGCCAGGCCGTCCAGGCCATCGGTGAGGTTCACCGCATTGGAGAAGCCGACGATCCAGAAATAGGCGATGGCCACGAAGCTGATGCCGGCCAGCGGCAGCGCCACCGCCTTGAACATCGGGATGTAGAACGTCAGCGCCGACGGCACGTCGGCGGTGAAGTACAGGAACAGGCCGGCGGCCAGGCCGAAGATCGACTGCAGCAGGTATTTCCAGCGCGACTTCAGGCCATTGGGATCGCGACGGACGATCTTGATCCAGTCGTCGTACCAGCCGATGGCACCGAAGCAGAGCATCACCGCCAGCACCAGCCACACGTAACGGTTGCCCAGGTCCGCCCACGCCAGCACCGCCAGGGTGACCGACAGCAGGATCAGCGAGCCGCCCATGGTCGGCGTGCCGGCCTTGGAGAAGTGGGTCTTCGGGCCATCGCTGCGGATCGGCTGGCCGCCCTTGAACTGGGCCAGCCGGCGGATCACCGCAGGCCCCATCCACAGCGACAGGAACAGCGAAGTCAGCGCGGCGAGGATGGCGCGGAACGTCTGGTAGTTGAACAGCCCGAACGAGCTCTCCAGCTGCTGCAACCATCGAGCCAGTTCATACAACATGGGGTGCTTCCTCTCCTCGCGCCAGCAGCGCCTTGACGATCATGTCCATGGCGCTGCCACGGGAACCCTTCACCAGGCAGCGCACGCCAGCGTGCAGGTCGTCCTGCAGCGCCCGGGCCAGCGCGTCATGGCTGTCGAAATGCCGTGCGCCTTCACCGAACGCGGCCGCGGCGGCGGCGCTCAGCGGGCCCAGCGTATACAGCCGCTTCAGGCCGGCCTGGCGTGCGCGCAGGCCAGCCTGCGCATGCAGCGCCTCGGCGCCATCACCCAGTTCGCGCATATCGCCCAGTACCAGCCAGCCTTCGTCGCCGGCCGCCACCAGCGCATTGATCGCCGCCTCCAGCGAGCCCGGATTGGCGTTGTAGCTGTCGTCCACCAGCACCGCGCCGCCCTGCAGGCGATGCGCGATCTGCCGGCCCGGCACCGGTTCGGCCGCCCGCAGGCCGGCCACCACCTGGTCGAGCGCGATGCCGGCAGCCAGTGCCAGTGCGCTGGCCGCCAGTGCATTGGCCACGTTGTGGCGCCCCGGCAGCGGCAACGACACGCTGGCTTCGCCGGCCGGCGTGCGCAGGGTGAAATGACTGCCGCCGGCATCGAAACGCAGCGCAGTGGCCGATACCTCGGCGCTGTGGTCCAGGCCGAAGCGCAGCACGCCGCAACGGGCGGGCGTGCCGACGAAATGCTGTTCGAACCACGGCGCGAATGCGTCGTCGGCATTGATCACCGCCACGCCATCGGCCGGCAGCGCCGCATAGATGGCCCCCTTGGTGGTGGCCACGCCCAGCAGGCTGCCCATCCGTTCCAGGTGGGCGGCGGCGATGTTGTTCACCAGCGACCAGTGCGGGCGCACGATGTCGGTCAGGTAGGCGATGTCGCCCGGCTTGCCGGCGCCCATCTCGTAGACCGCGAAATCCGCGTCTTCCGGCGCTTCGATGACCGCCAGCGGCAGGCCGATCTCATTGTTGCGGTTGCCCGGATTGGCATGCACCACGGCATGGCTGGCCTGCGCATGCTGGCGCAGGATGCCCACCAGCAGCGTCTTGACGCTGGTCTTGCCGTTGCTGCCGGTGATGGCGAAGACCCGGGTGGCGCGATCGCGCTGCATGCCGGCGGCGATGCGTGCCAGCGCCAGTTCACTGTCGGCCACCAGCACCTGCGGCAGGTCCAGCGGCAACAGCCGCTCCACCAGCAGCGCGCTGGCGCCGCGCAACTGGGCATCGGCGGCGAAATCATGGCCGTCGAAACGTTCGCCACGCAGGGCCACATACAGGCTCCCCGCGCTCATCTGCCGGGTATCGTTGCTGATCGCATCGATGGCCACATCGTCGCCGTGGATCTCGCCACCAGCCCAGTGCGCGACAAGCGAAAGCAGGGTGCGCCTCACGGGTGCACCTCCATGCCGTGCCTGGCCAGCGCAGCAGCGGCCACCACGGTGTCGTCGAAGGGATGCTTCACCCCATGGATTTCCTGGTACGGCTCATGGCCCTTGCCGGCCACCAGCACGATGTCGCCCTCGCCGGCCGCGGCCACCGCGGCGGCGATGGCACGCGCGCGGTCGCGCTGCACCACCACCGGCGCGGCATCGGCGAAACCGGCAAGGATGTCGGCCACGATGCGATCGCCCTCTTCGCCGCGCGGATTGTCATCGGTGACCACGACACGATCGGCCAGGCGCTCGGCGATGGCGGCCATCTGCGGGCGCTTGCCGGTATCGCGCTCGCCACCGCAACCGAACACGCAGGTCAGGCGACCGGCCACATGGTCGCGCAGGCTGGAAAGCGCCTGTTCCAGCGCATCGGGTGTATGCGCGTAGTCCACCACCACGGTTGGCTGGCGCGCTTCGCCACCCATCCGGTTCATGCGTCCATGGATGGGCTGCAGGCGCCCCAGTACCTCGGCGATGGTCGCCAGCGGATGGCCCAGCGCATGCAGCGTGCCGGCCACCACCAGCAGATTGTCCACGTTGAAGCGTCCCAGCAGTGGCGAGCGCACGTCTGCGCGCTGGCCGTCGATATCCAGAATGAAGGCCAGGCCGCGGCCATCCAGCACGATACCCTCGGCGCGCACGCCGGCCGCCTTGCTCCCCCGCGAACTCACGCCGATGGCCTGCTGGCGGCCCGGCAGGCGGGCCAGCAACTGGCGGCCGAACGCATCGTCCACGTTCACGACCGACGCACGCAGTCCGGCGCGATGGAACAATCGCTCCTTGGCCGCACCGTAACCGGCCATGTCGCCGTGGTAGTCCAGATGGTCGCGGGTGAGGTTGGTGAACACCGCCACATCGAAATGCACCGCGTCCACGCGCCCCTGGTCCAGCGCATGCGAGCTGACTTCCATCGCCACCGCCTGCGCACCGTCATCGCGCAGGCCGGCCAGCAGCGCATGCATCTGCAGCACCAGCGGGGTGGTGAAGCCGGTAGGCTGCACGTTGCCATGCAACCCGGCACCCAGCGTGCCGATGCTGCCACCGCGCACGCCCAGCAGGTTCCAGGCCTGTACCAGCAACTGCACGGTGGAGGTCTTGCCGTTGGTGCCGGTCACCCCGACCATCGTCATTGCACGCGAAGGCGCACCATGGAACTGGTCGGCCATCGTTCCCAGCCGTGCACGCAGGCCCGGCACGGCGATGGCATCGGCGGGCGCCGGCAGCTGGGCCGGTGCCGGTGGTTCGAACAGGATGGCCGATGCGCCGGCGGCACGTGCCTGTTCCACGAAGCCCAGGCCATGCGCACCGAAGCCGGCAATCGCCACGAAGACATCGCCCGGCTGCACCGCGCGGCTGTCCATCACCAGGCCGGACACCTGCACCTCGCGGTCGCCCAGGTCCATGTCGGAAAGCAGGGATGACAATGCCACCGAGCGGCTCATTGCGTGCCTCCCGCCGGAACCGGCGATGAAGGCGCGGCGGGAGCCTGCGCGGTGGGCAGCGCGGCGTCGAATTCCGCGGCGGCGTCGGTGGGCAGCACGGTATCGGCCGGCGGCGTGGGCAACACCGAAGCGGCGTGGCCGGTCTTGCCCGACTGCTGGGCGGCCAGCCACGACTGGATGTCGTCCGGCGGCACGTCCATCAGGCGCAGGGCGCCGTCCATCACGTTGTGGAACACCGGCGCGGATACCAGGCCGCCATAGTATTTTCCGCCCTGCGGATCGTTGATCACGATCACCGTGGCGAAGCGCGGGTTGCTGGCCGGCACCACGCCGGCGAACAGCGAGTTGTAGTGGCCACGCTCGTAACCGCCGGGGCCGGCCTTGCGCGCAGTACCGGTCTTGCCGGCCACGTGGTAGCCCAGCACCGCCGCCTGCTTGGCACCGCCCTGGGTGACCACCGTTTCCATCATGGCCACGACCTGCTTGGCCACGTTTTCATCGATGATCTGCTTGCCTTCGTTGCGCTGGCCCTTGACGAAGGTCGGCGCGATCAGCTTACCGCCGTTGCCCAGCGCCGAGTAGGCGGTGGCGATCTGCAGAGGCGTGACGTTCAATCCATAACCATAGGACATGGTGGTCTTCGACGGGCCGCTCCAGCGCGCGGGCGTCGGCAGCACGCCGGCCGATTCGCCCGGGAAGCCGCTGCCGGGACGGCTGCCATAGCCGAATTTGTGCACCGAATCGTAAAAGGTCTGGTCCGGCAGCTTTGCCACGATCTTGGCCGCGCCGATGTTCGAGCTGCGGGTGATCACGCCGGTGACGTTGAGCACGCCGTTGTTCCGCGGCACGTCCTTGATGGTGTAGCGCCCCAGCGACATGTAGCCGGGGTTGGTATCGATGATGGTGTCCTTGGTGAC
>JAFAFF010000047.1 GCA_023423605.1 Pseudomonadota bacterium | reverse complement strand
GGGCTCTGCCCCGCTGCGCAGGCATCCATCAGCCGGGCAGAGCCCGGCTCTACGTGATGTGCGGTGAAGTCCCCGCCGGGCAGAGCCCGGCGCTACGTGGGTGGCGTCGTACACTGGGCATCTTCTTTCTGCGTCCATTCCATGAATCTTCCCCTGCATTACGGCCTGCTGGGCTCACTGGAAGCCGGCGGCATCGCCCTGCTGGTCGGCCTGCTGGTCTATTTCCTGTGGCATCACCTGTGCCGCTGGATGCGCGGCACGGCGGGCCATGCGCTGGGCGGCGCGTGCGTCATCGCGGTGGTGGTCGCCGCGGGCATCGATATCTGGAAGCTGTTCTACATGGGTATCGCGCGTCTGGAATCGCCGTTCTACGCGCGGTTGTTCCTGTCCACCATCCACGATCCGAACGAGCTCGGCACCCGCGTGGTGCTGGAAATCATCGGCGCCTGTTCCGGCGTGGCACTGGGATGGCTGTTGTTCAGTGCGCGGTCAGCCTCATAATCAGGCGGCACGCGCTGAGTTTCGTTCGCTGTGCGTTAAATCCCCAGTCGATGAATGCGCTGCTTACCGTGCCCTCACCCTGCGCTAATCAACCGGGTAACCGACGCCTGCCGTCCAATGGTTAACACGGTGTTGATACGGGACTTGCGCCGCAATTCGCATTCATCCCCGCGCTGTCAGGGTAGATGCCGTACGGAACACGTCATTTCCCGTGCGACATTCCCACAAGGAGACCACCCATGACCCTTCGTAACCGCAAGCCGCTGATCGCCCTCCTCGTTGCTGCAGGCAGCGTGTTCGCCCTTCCGGCGATGGCCCAGTCCACCGCGGCACAGGACCGTGCTGCCGACGCGCAGGCCCAGGCCGCGCAGGCCCAGCAGTCCGCCGCACAGGCAGGTCAGGCAGCCGACCAGGCAACCCATGCCGCCGGCCAGGCAGCGGCGCAGGCCAACGGCGGCGGCCAGACCTGGGCCAGCATCGATACCGATGGCAACGGCACCATCAACAAGAGCGAGGCGCAGGTGAATGCCGGCCTGTCGCAGGTGTTCGACCAGGCGGATACCAACAAGGACGGCGAGCTCACCGCCGACGAATACAAGGCGTTCGTGCAGGCCCAGCAGGGCGCTGCCGGCGCTGCGCAGGGCAACTGATCCACGCTGGTGATCCACGCTGGTCCTGATCTGCCGACCTATCATCGGTCGGCAGGCCGGTAGCGGAAGGTGCCGGCACCTTCCGTGCCCGTTGGCAGGCCGGTCCCCCACGGGCCGGCCTGTTATTCTTGTCGGCATGACGACCTCCACGCTCGCGCCTTCCGGCGCCATCGGCCTGGTCGGTTTTGACGGTGACGATACGCTGTGGAAGAGCGAGGATTATTACCGCAAGGCCGAGCAGGACTATCTTGACCTGCTCTCGCATTACATCGATGTCCATGACACCCGCACCGCGCGCCATCTGCTGGAAGTGCAGCAGCGCAATCTGGCGGTGTTTGGCTATGGGGTGAAGGCGATGACGCTGTCGATGATCGAAGCGGCCATCGACATCACCGGGCAGCGCATCAGCGCCGCGCATATCCAGTCCATCCTTGATCTGGGGCACGACACGCTGCGGCATCCCGTGGAGTTGATCGATGGCGTGCGCGAGTCCGTGGCCGCCATCGCGGCGCATCATCCCATCGTGCTGATCACCAAGGGCGACCTGTTCCACCAGGAGGCCAAGATCAAGGTCGCGCAGCTGCACGATCTGTTCCCGCGCATCGAAATCGTATCGGAGAAGGATCCGGAAACCTATGCGCGCGTGCTGGCGGAGTTTGATCTGCCGATGCAGCGGTTCGTCATGGTGGGCAACTCCCTGCGTTCGGATATCGAACCGGTGATCACCCTGGGCGGCTGGGGCATTCATACGCCGTACGCGGTGACCTGGGCCCATGAAACCCAGCACGGCGTGGCTGACGATGAGCCGCGCATGGTCACCGCCGACACGGCCTGGGACTGGCCGGCAGCGCTGCAGCTCATCGAGACCAAGGCGGCTGCGGCCTGACAGCGGTCGGGCAGTGCGGCACAATCGTGGCCATGAGCCGCCCGTTGATGTCCCTGCTGCTGTTCCTGCTGCTGGTGCCTGCGTTCGCGCTGGCCCAGCAGACGGCGGAGAAGTCCGCCACCTATGCCGTGCACACCGGCGATGCCTGGGTGGATGCCTGGCTGCAGGACATCAACCACTACGCCGAGCGGTATCCGGACAGTTTCCTGGATGAGCTGGCCCGCTATGGCAACGTGCCGCGCGGCTATGCCGCCGCGTTGATCAATACCCATGGCTGGCATGCGGCGGACGTCTATTTCGCGTGTTTCTGGGCCAAGGCCATCGAACGCGACTGCCGCGAAAGTGTCCGTGCGTTCAGCGCGGATCCAAAGGGCGGCTGGGAAGCAGCGACGAAGCGCCTGTCGGTGGTGCCTGGCAACCTGCACATGCGCGCGCTGCGTCATTCGATCGTGGCCAGTTACCGGCATTGGGATCGGCCCATCACGCTGGACGCCACCCTTCGCCGCCAACTGGCCGAGACACCGGCACCCCGGTAACCCGTAGTGCCGGGCTCCTCCCGGCAACGTCGCGTAGAGCGGGGCTCTGCCCCGTTGCGCCGGCAACGTCACGAACCGCCGTCAGCTCACGTAGAGCGGGGCTCTGCCCCGCTGCCTCGACAACGCCACGAACCGCCGCCAGCCGGGCAGAGCCCGGCTCTACGCTTGCGATGCTGCTGTGCGTCTCGCCCCACTCCTGGACAACGGCGACAATAGCCGCTCCGGTTTGTCCCATGCTTCCGCCAGCGAGTGTCCGATGAGCGCCGATCCGTCCCTTTCCACCGCCCTGTTCGTTCCGCCCGATGCCATCCGTCGCCTGTTCGCACAGGCCATGTCGCGCATGTACCGCACCGAAGTACCGCTGTACGGCACGCTGGTGGACCTGGTGGCACGCATCAATGCACAGGTGCTGGCCGACCAGCCTGCACTGGCCGCGCAACTGGACCGCAACGACGAGCGCGCTCGCCTGGACGAAGAACGCCATGGTGCCATCCGCGTTGGCACGGCCGAAGAGCTGGCCACCCTTCGGCGTCTGTTCGCGGTGATGGGCATGCAGCCGGTGGGCTATTACGACCTGAGCGTCGCCGGCGTACCGGTACATTCCACCGCGTTACGCCCGGTGGACGCGGCCGCCTTGGCGGCCAATCCGTTTCGTGTGTTCACGTCGCTGCTGCGGCTGGAGCTGATAGAAGACGAGCACCTGCGGGCGCAGGCGGCGGAGATCCTCGCGCAGCGGCGCATCTTCACCGAAGGCGCGCTCGCCCTGATCGACCAGGCCGAGCGCGATGGCGGGCTGGTTGCCGCCGATGCCGAGCGGTTCGTTGCCGAAGTACTGGAAACCTTCCGCTGGCACAGCGATGCCACCGTGGCGCTGCCGACCTATCAGGCACTGAGCGATGCGCACCGGCTGATTGCCGATGTGGTGTGCTTCCGTGGCCCACATATCAACCATCTCACGCCACGCACGCTGGATATCGACGCTGCGCAGGATGGCATGCTCCAGGCGGGCATCGCCGCGAAGGCCGTGATCGAGGGCCCGCCGCGCCGTGCCTGCCCGATCCTGCTGCGGCAGACCAGTTTCAAGGCACTGGAAGAGGCCGTGCATTTTCCGGATGGTCAGGGCGGTGCGGCCGGTACGCATACCGCGCGTTTCGGTGAAATAGAACAGCGTGGGCTTGCGCTGACGCCCAAGGGCCGTGCCCTGTACGACCAGCTGCTGGCCCAGGCGCGCGATGCCGGGGGCGCCGGCAGTACGGGGGATTACAGCGCACGGTTGCACGCGGCATTCGCAGCCTTCCCTGATGACCATGACACGCTGCGTCGTGAGGGGCTGGGCTACTACCGTTACCAGCTCACGTCCGCTGGCCGCGCAGCGCCTGAAAAGGTGGGCGAGCTGCCCACGGAGGCATTGATTGCTGCGGGATTGGTAACCGCCGATCCCATCGTGTACGAGGATTTCCTGCCGGTCAGCGCCGCAGGGATTTTCCAGTCGAATCTTGGTGGCGCCGAACAACGTGCCTATGCCGCGCATGCCAATCGCGATGCCTTCGAGCATGCGCTGGGCGCACGCGTGCATGATGAGTTCGCACTATATGAACGCCTGCAGGAGGAATCGCTCAGCGCGCTGCGCCGCTGACGCGTGGGGTAGAGCGGGGCTCTGCCCCGCTGTGCGGCATTTTCCCAGCCGGGCAGAGCCCGGCTCTACGGCGCTGCGCGGTAATGCCTCGGCCGGGTAATGCCCCAGCCGGGCAGAGCCCGGCTCTACGTGCGGGGTGGGCCGGGGAGTGTGCTGAGCGCGCTGTGGGGGCCAGAAGCCGCGATCCTGCGGCATTGCTCCCTCACCCATTGCTTCAGGGCAGGATCTGTCAACTGGTAATCGGCGATGATTTCCTCGGCCGGATGACCATCGCGCAGTCGCTCCACGATGACACCCTCATAGGGCTCGTGACTCCCACCGACCGCGCGCGAAGCGTTGTACATGGGGCCGATGATGAGCGACATCCATATCTCCTTGCGGATATCAGCAGCTCGCTCGTCATCCAGCAGATAGTCACACCATAGGCGCGCAAGGAATTCCCCATCGGTTTCCTTCGCCGCGCCGTAGCGCTGCTGCGCTGCCAGACCGACGGCGTATTGCTGCCAGCCCAGCACAAGCCGGATATATTTTTCGAGGTCGCGTTCCTGGACCTCGGCCCCGCCGCGGGGTTCCTCAATCCGGCGCAGCAGCGCATCGAGGTCAGGTGGTCGCGGATCCAGCGCGCGCAGCCGCTCAGCCAGATGCTCGATCCATGTACAGGCGGCCCCCGGTCCATCCCGGCCCTTCTGCGCTGAAAGCCAGGCCAGCCCCGGCGAAAGCGTCAGTCCCAGCGTTCTCAGTATGTTCTGCCGTTGCGCAACGTCCAGCGGCTCGCACCGCGCTTCGACCGCCGCAGGCGCGGCCGTGGCCAGCGCATGCAGTGCATGGCGAGCTGGGCGCCCAGCATGCGGTAGTGGAGCATTGACGATGGGCGGCGCTGGTGTCCCGTCAGCACTCCTGTCAGGTGTCGCGGACGGGAAACGCAGGTTCGCGGAAGGAGAGGAAGGACGTGCCGGATCCATGGAATGCCTGGCTCAGGGAGGAGCGGGCATTACAGGATTCAACCGCGTAACGCGCTTTCAGCTTTCTCCCAGGCTGCCCGTTCCTGCTGCCACCATTCACCCTTTCATGGTGCCGGTATCCAGCCAGCGCTGGTGCCAGGACAGCGCCTCCGGCAGCACGTGCGGCGTGTGCTTGCCATAGCTTTCGCGGCTGGCGCGGTCGAAATAATCCTGCAGCTGCGGGCGGAAATCAGGATGCGCGCAGTTGTCGATCAGCACCTGCGCGCGCTTGCGCGGGGTCAGGCCACGCAGGTCGGCCAGGCCCTGCTCGGTGACGATCACCGATACATCGTGTTCGGTGTGGTCCACGTGGCTGGCCATCGGCACGATGGCTGAAATGCTGCCGTTCTTGGCCGTGGACGGACTGAGGAACGCCGACAGGAAGCCGTTGCGCGCAAAATCCCCCGAACCGCCGATGCCGTTCATGATCCGCGAGCCCATCACATGCGTCGAGTTGACGTTGCCGTACAGGTCCACTTCGTTCATGCCGTTCATGCCGATGCAGCCCAGGCG
>JAFAFF010000270.1 GCA_023423605.1 Pseudomonadota bacterium | reverse complement strand
AGCAGATCACCTCGGACGTGGAGCCGGGCCGCATCTACGAAGGCAAGGTCGCCAAGATCATGGACTTCGGTGCGTTCGTCACCATCCTGCCGGGCAAGGACGGCCTGGTGCACGTCTCGCAGATTTCAGCGAGCGTGTGGAGAAGGTCGGCGACAAGCTGAAGGAAGGCGACGTGGTCAAGGTCAAGGTGCTGGAAGTGGACAAGCAGGGCCGTATCCGCCTGTCGATGAAGGCTGTCGAGGAAGGCGAGGGCGTCGCCGCCGCTGAGTGATCAGCAGCGCCGTCACCGGATAGGTGAGGACTGTTGGTCCTCACACACCTGAAGAATGAGCGGGCCTTGTGCCCGCTTTTTCTTTGCCTGTCTCAATGCTGGCAGCAGCGCCAGCATTGATTTTCCAGCGACGACGTTGGCGCGCCCATCAGCCTGTGGCGCGCCGGCTCCGCAGAATCCGCTCATGCAACCGGTGCAGACGTGCAGCTTCGGCTCGGCCGATGGCGACGTACCTGATGCGCGGCGGTGTGCGGCCGACCGCAGACGTCGTGGGTGGCAGCAGCATTCCGGATCTGGTTGTGCCCATCCCTGCCAGGCGGGATGGTGACTGCACGCGGTCCGCAGACACGGCCCGCTTCGGAGGCCAGTCGACGTCACTTCCATCGGGAGTGCGTGTCAGGTCATGACATTCCCCGCAGGAGTGCTGTGATGAAACCATTTCCCGGGAAACAGCGTGTTCCCACCGATCTTTCCGTATCGCATGATCCCGAACGCAGGCGCCTGCTACAGGGGGCGGCGCTGACATCCGCCGGGCTTCTGCTTCCTTCGGCATGGAGCCGCGCGCCAGTAGACATGGCCCAGCCACGAAACCTCCACGCGGGTGGGCCTCTCTCCTCCGATGAGGATGCGTGGAATGCCATCCGCGAGGCGTTGCTGGGGGCCCTGAATCTCGTGCCGGCCGTAGGCGGTGTGCTGTCCTACGTTGGCGCGCTCTTCATTCCCGGGGCGGGCCAGAGTGCCGAACAGCGGTGGCGCGCATACACGGACGCGAGGATTTCCGACGCCATATTCCGGCTCATCAAGGCGGACCTGGAGGGCCTGAGCCATGTCGCCCGTCTCTACCGCGATGCGGTTGCATCCGGTGATGCGAAGGCGATCCTGAGCCAGAGCATCGCGGCCAACACCGGGTTCGTCGCCGCATTGCCGCGATTTCAGCTCGCGGAAGAACGCGAAGCCCTGTTGCCGCTCTTTGCGATAGCCGCAAGCCTTCATCTTGCACTGCTGCGCGACATGGTGCTGAGTGCGGAAACGCTGGGCATGGCCAGGGATTACCGGCAGCAGCTTCTAGGCCAACAGAAGGAAGCGATACGTGACTACACGGCCTATGTGGATCGCGAAGCCGATGCAGTCTACGACCGGGTTCGTGCGACACCCGGAACGCCCAAGGAGAACACGCCGCTGTCGCAGCTGCTTGTACGCCGCACGCGGCTGCAGCTGGATGTGCTGGATCAGAGGGATACCTGGTATGCGTTTGATGCCGAGAAGTATCCCAGTCGGGTCGCCGTCGTGCTGGACCGCGAAATCCATACCGGCATCATCGGGCGATGGGATGGCTCCGAGCTCCCTCGCGACCGATTTCCGGATTGGACGCCACCAGCGTCTCCGTTGCATTCGATCGAAGTGACACGACGCGTGCTGGACAGCGAAGAGGTAGCATTCCTCGATGGCGTGCGGATGGAATATGCCAACGGTGACGTACTGGAAAGTGGCCAGCTGGCCGAGCGGTCGCCTCCTTTCGTGCTGGCCTCCGGGGAGTCGATCACGAGTGCAGTGACGCATTTCCGCACCATACAAGGGCTTGTTTCCATCGAACTCCAGAGCAGCGGCGCACGCAGCTACAAGGTGGCAGGCAGGGAAAACGGTTTCGATCTGGTCGAGAAGTCGCTATATGAAAAGCATCAGTTGTCTTCGATACGGCCCATTGGACGAGGAAAGGCAAGTGCACATTCCGCGGCCGGATGTTATGTCCTGGGTTTCCAGCTTGCCGTCCGCGGACCGGCACCGCTGGATGAAGCGATGCTGCAACGTATCGGACCAGTGATCGCTCCGCAGCTGCTGGACTGGATCAGAGACTGAATCCGGTCGCACGGAGCCTGGCGTTAGTGTCGGACGGAAGGATCCGCCCAGACGCTATGGGGATCGCCGTGGCGTGCGCGGCGCGCGGTGGCTCGTGCCAGCACCGCGAAGCCGATCGCCATCGCCATCGCGACGGCGTCCACCCAGAACAGCGGCCAGTGCCCGCGTGCGGCGCTGGTCCACCACCAGTAGCCGGTGAGCAGGCCATGCGACACCGGCACCAGTGCCGTCACCAGTGCGGCGCTCCACAGCAGTTCACGGGCGGCCTGTGCAGGGCGTCGCAGTGCCGCCCACAGTGCGCATCCGCCCCAGGTGATGAAACACGTCCAGCGGATGCCGGCGTCCACCGATTGCGGCGCAAGTCGCTCCAGCACCTGCGCGGCCACGAAGGCGGCGGAGATGGCGACGACCAGGCCGATGCAGACCCCGACCGTCGCCCGTGCCATGTTCACCTGCGCGCGCCCCTGCAGCACCTGCCGCCGCTTGCGGCGCGATTCTATCCACAGCAGGTTGCCGGAATAGAACAGGAACGCGCCGCCCAGGCCCAGCGCGAAGTACAGCCATGCGACCGCGCCGTTGCCGAATTCGCCGAAGTGCAGTGCGTAGGCCGCGCTGAGGGTAGCGTGGTTGGCGTCGCGCCGGCCCGGCAGCTGGCTGGCCAGCAGTTTGCCGCTGGCCACGTCGAACGCCACCGCACCGGCCGGTCCCAGGGTGCCCTCTGCCTCGCCGGTGATTTCGATGGTGGCATTGGCATCGCCCGCGTTGGCCAGCTTCAGGTAGGCCGGTTCGAAGCCGCGCACGCCCTGGCTGGCGGCCACCTGCAGGGAGCGTGCATGCAGTTCGGCCAGCCGCACCGTGCTGCCGGGCGTGTTGTCAGGTGCACGCATCGGTGCGGTATCCATCGCCGCCGGCAGCGCCTCCATCAACCGGCCGTCGTACAGCAGCGGATTCAGCACCGCCATCTGCAGGAACACCAGGCACAGCAGTGCGCCGGTGACAGCGAACATCAGGTGGAACGGCAGGCTCAGCACGCCGACGATGTTGTGCGCGTCCTGCCAGAACTGCTTGAGGTTGCGGCCTGGACGCAGCGCGAACAGATCGCCGGCCAGCTTCGGCAGGTGGATCACCAGCCCGCTCAGCAGGGCCACGCCGTACAGCAGGCTGACGATACCCATCAGGTAGATGCCGGCCACCGGCAGCCCCAGCGTGTAATGCAGTTCGTTGATCAGCTCGGCCAGGCCGGCCTGTGGCGGGGTCACGCTGCCGTCGTAATGGTCCAGCCACGCATACAGCCAGGTGCCTTTGGCGTCCTGCCAGTAGGCGACAGGCTGCGGATGATCGCCGCCGGGGAAGGTCATGCCGACATGCGTCCGGGCGGCAGGATGCCTGGCCAGCACGCCATCCAGCAGGCGCTGCGCATCGGCCAGCGTGGCCGCCGGCGCGTCCACCGACTGCGGCGTCTGCCATAGCGGCACGTCATGATGGAACACGGTCAGCGCGCCGGCGTAGAACGCCACGAACAGGGCGAAACCGGCCACCAGGCCAACCCAGGTGTGCAGCGTGGTGAACGTACGCAGCGTCTGCGAACTGAACTTCATCGGAGGGGTCTCATTGCGCCACGCCGGAAAGACGCAGCAGCCACAGCAAGGCAAAGCCCACCAGCGCGCAGGCACCCAGCACCAGCCAGGCGCGGGTGCCGCTGCGGAAGGCGAAGGCCCAGACCGCCGCGAGCATCCACAGCGGAATGAAGGCGATCAGCGCGGGCACAAGCGCGGACTGCCACGGCCCCGGCGGCAGCCAGGTCGCCAGGCCGGTGACGGCCGCAGCCACGAAGAAGCCGGCGAAGATGCCGGCCAGCGCGCGCGGCCACATCAGCGCGGCTCCCGCACGGGCCGGTGCCATGCCGCCAGCGCCGGCAGCAGCAGGGCGGCCAGCATCCACGTGCACAGCATGGCCACCAGCCCGGCACCCACGCCCAGGTCGGCCATCCACAGCCACAGCGCCGCAGCGGCGGCCACCGTGCCCAGGCCGCGTCCCAGTCTTCCGGCACGGCGCAGGCGCGGCCAGCGGCAGTGCGGTGAAGCGGCGTAGAAGCCGATCACCGACAGCACCGAAGCGGACAGCGCCAGCGAGCAGAAGCCCAGCGACGAAAGACCGATGACGGGAACGCTCATGGCGTGCGCGTTGCCGCCTGTTACCACTGGTACCGCGCGCTGGCGGTCACCATGCGCGGATAGCCGTAGTAGCACCAGGTGGCGCTGTTGCACGCGGACACGTATTCCTTGTCGGCCAGGTTGCTGGCGTTGAGCTGCAGGCGCCACGGGCCGCGGTCGTAATGCACGGTGGCATCCACCAGGGTGAACGACGGGGTGTACCAGTCGTTGTAGATGTCACCGTAGATGCCGCCGTTGTAGCGAACGCCGGCACCGAAGCCGAGCCCGGCCAGCGCACCGCGGGTGATGGTGTAATCCGCCCCCAGCGAGGCCATTTCCTCCGGCACCAGCGCCACGCGCTTGCCCAGCGAAGCGGCGTCGGTGCTCTGCCGCACCTTTGCGTCCAGGCGGGTGTAGGAACCGTACACGCTCAGGCCTCCGCCGATGTTCCAGCGGCCTTCCAGTTCGCCACCGCGCACGCGGGTCTGGCCCTGCTGGATGGAATACAGGGTATGTTCCGGATCGACGGTGAGGTTGTTTTCCTGTTCGATCTGGTACACCGCCGCGGTCAGCAGCAGCCTGCCATCGGCCGGCTGGAATTTCACGCCGGCCTCTACCTGCTCGCCGGTGGAGGGCTTGAAGGCGCTGCCCTCGAAATCGGTGCCGATGGTGGTCTGGAACGATTGCGACCAGCTCACATAGGGCGTCACGCCGTTGTCGAACAGATAGTTCACGCCGACGCGGCCGGAGAAATTGTCATCGCTCTGGTGCTGGAACGAAGCGGAATAGCGCTCGCGCGTATCGGTACCGACCCAGTCCTGGCGACCAGCAAGGGTGACCAGCCAGCGATCGATGCGGATCTGGTCCTGCAGGTACAGGCCCAGCGTGCCCTGCGTCTGCAGCTGCCGCGAGGTATAGTCCGGAATGCTCACCGGCGCGCCATAGACCGGGTTGTAGGCATCTATCGGCGGCGCGCCGAACAGGAAGGCCGACGCATAATCATCGCGCGAACGGCGGTAATCCAGCCCGGCCAGCAGCGTGTGCTCGGCAATGCCGGTGGCGAAGCGGAAGGTCAGGTTGTTGTCGATCGAGAAACTCTCGGACGTGTTCATGCGCGGGTAGTAGTAGCGCACCAGTTCGGTGCTGTCCGGCGCGACCAGTCCGAACAGGCCAAGCGAGCCGGCGCTGGCGTCCACTTCGGCCCAGGTGTAGCGCGCGTTCTGCGCGAACACGGTGCCATCGCCGAAATCGTGGCGGAACTCGTAGCCCAGCGACGAGGTTTCCTTGGTGTAGTCGTTCACGCCAGGTTCGCCGCTGAAGAAATGGCGGGAGATGTAGCGGCCGTTGGCGCCCGGCATCACCGTGCCCTCGTACGGCAGGAAGCCGCCGGTCTCCACGGTGTCGTTCTTCTGGTAACGGGCCAGCACGGTGAGCGAGTTGGCATCGTCCGGCGTCCAGGTGATGGCCGGGGCGAAGTAATAGCGGTCATCGTGCACCTGGTCGATGACGTTGCCGCTGTTGCGCGCAAGGCCGGTCAGGCGGTACAGCACGCTGCCGCTTTCCTTGAGCGTGCCGCCCAGGTCGAAAGCCAGCTGGCGCAGATCGTGGCTGCCGGCCTGCAGTTCCACTTCCCGCAACTGGTCGGCGCGCGGACGCTTGCTGACGAAATTGACCAGGCCGCCCGGCGGCATCGCGCCATAGTTCACCGACGCCGGACCCTTGAGCACGTCGATCCGCTCCAGGCCATACGGTTCCATGCGCGATTCACCGGTCCACGCGCCTTCCACCGAGGCCAGTCCATCCACGTAGCGGGCCGGCTTGAAACCACGTACCAGCAGCCAGTCGCTGCGGGTGTCCTCGCCGTACTGGCCACCCTGCGCACCGGCGGTGTACCACAGCGCTTCCTCCACGCCATGGATGCCCCGGTCGCGCATCTGCCGGTCGGTGATGACCGAGATCGACTGCGGAATCTCGCGCAGCGACGTGGCGGTCTTGGTGGCGCTGTCGCTGTCGGTGGCGATCGGCGCCGTTACCTGCACGGCGTCGAGGGTGCGCGCGTCCTGCGTCTGCGCGGCCAGCGGCAGGGCGGCGCACAGGGCAACGGCGAGCAGGGAGAGCGGGGCACGGGAGTGCCCGGCATGGGCCGGGAAGGCGGAGGTGATCATCGTGACATCCAGAATGGGAGGGCGGCAACGGGGCCGGATACTGGCCTGCGTATGGTAATCATTACTATTTGAGCCCGCCACTGCCCGGCCGCCGCCGCGCGAGGCGAGACGGGCCTTGGGCTTTGCGGGGCGCTGGTTTACTATCGGTGCCGTATTCCTTCCCTGCCTGGAACAAGGTGGCCCGCGCCCAGCGCCGGCCGAGCGTGCGACATGAGCACTACCACCGCCCCCTGCTGACCTGTCCCCGAAGGCCCC
>JAFAFF010000179.1 GCA_023423605.1 Pseudomonadota bacterium | reverse complement strand
GTGTGCGAGTCACCACCGGTACCGACGGTGTCCGGCAGCAGCATGCGGTTGAGCCAGCTGTGGATCACGCCGTCGCCCGGGCGCAGGGCCACGCCGCCGCGGTTGCTGATGAAGGCCGGGAGCTCGCGGTGCGTCTTCACGTCCACGGGCTTCGGATAGGCCGCCGTGTGGCAGAAAGATTGCATCACCATGTCGGCGGAGAAGCCCAGGCAGGCCAGGTCCTTCAGTTCGTCGCGGGTCATCGGACCGGTGGTGTCCTGCGAGCCCACCGAGGTCATCTTCGGTTCGCAGTAGGTGCCCGGACGCATGCCCTGCCCTTCCGGCAGGCCGCATGCACGGCCGACCATCTTCTGCGCCAGCGAGAAGCCCTTGCCGGTGTCGGCCGGCTGCACCGGCAGGCGGAACAGGTCGGTCGGGGCCAGGCCCAGCGCTTCACGCGCCTTGCCGGTCAGGCCGCGGCCGACGATCAGCGGGATGCGGCCACCGGCACGCACTTCATCGAACAGCACGTCCGACTTCACCTGGAACTCGGCGATCACCTCGCCGTTCTTCAGGGCCTTGCCGTCGTAAGGACGCAGTTCGATGACATCGCCGTGTTCCATCTTCGACACGTCGAGCTCGATCGGCAGCGCGCCAGCGTCTTCCATGGTGTTGTAGAAGATCGGCGCGATCTTGCCGCCCAGGCACACGCCACCGGCGCGCTTGTTGGGGATGTACGGAATGTCATCGCCGGTCCACCACAGCACGCTGTTGGTGGCCGACTTGCGCGAGGAACCGGTGCCGACCACGTCGCCCACGTAGGCCACCAGGTGCCCCTTGTCCTTGAGGTCGAGGATCTGCTGGATCGGGCCGCGCTTGCCGTCTTCTTCCGGAGTGAACGGGGCGTCGTCGCGCTTGTTCTTCAACATCGCCAGCGCGTGCATCGGAATGTCAGGACGGGTGGTCGCGTCCGGTGCCGGCGACAGGTCGTCGGTGTTGGTCTCGCCCGGCACCTTGAACACCGTGATGGTCAGGCTCTGCGGCACTTCCGGCTTGCCGGTGAACCACTCCGCATCGGCCCAGCTCTGCAGCACGGCCTGCGCATTGGCATTGCCGGCCTTGGCCTTCTCCTGGACATCGTGGAACGCATCGAACACCAGCAGCGTGTTCTTCAGGGCGGCGGCGGCGATGGTACCGACGGCGGCATCGTCCAGCAGCTGCACCAGCGGCGCGACGTTGTACCCGCCGAGCATGGTGCCCAGCAGTTCGGTGGCGCGCTCGCGGCTGATCAGCTCGTTGGTCTCGCTGCCGAAGGCGATCGCCGCCAGGTACGAGGCCTTGACCTTGGCGGCATCATCGACACCGGCCGGCACGCGGTGGGTCAGCAGGTCGAGCAGGAATTCGGCCTCGCCCTGCGGCGGGTTCTTCAGCAGTTCGATGACATCGGCCGTCTGCTGCGCGTTCAGCGGCAGGGGCGGGATGCCAAGCGCAGCGCGCTCGGCGACGTGGTGGCGGTAGGCTTCCAACATGACAACTCCCGGGTAATGCGAATGAAAAAGTAATGGGCTCAGGCGTGCGGCACGATCAGCTTCAGGCCCTTGAAGTAGTCGCGATAAAACGTGTCGTTCCAGGTGATCAGGCCATCGCACTGCAGCAGCGCGTGGGCCCCCACCATGAATTCATCGAGGCTGCGGCGGCCGCTGCCGCGCTGGCGATGCCTGCGCCGCATCTCACCGGCGCGCAGTGCGGATTTGGCTTCCATGGGATTGAAATGGACGCCCATTTCCTCCAGCGCTTCCAGCACCTCGGCGCCGCCACGCAGCGCGGCACACACTTCGGCCAGCGTCGCGCCGCAGACCACCACGCGGCCGCCGACCAGGCTCTGCCGCAGGCAGGCTTCCACGGCATCGGCCTGCGGGCCATTGCTGAGCAGTTCGATCAGGACCGGGGAATCGACGGCGATCATCGCGCCTCATTCCTCCTCGCGGACCGACTTCACGGCCGCCTCGGCCGACTCGAACCCGTCCAGTGCGAACTTTCCGCGCGCACGCGAGATGGCATCGTCAACGCTCTTGCGCAGGATGATGCGGCTGCCATCCAGTTCCACGGTCAGCTGGGTGCCCTTGGTCAGCCCCAGCGCATCGCGCACGGCCTTTGGCAGGGTGATCTGTCCGCGTTCGGCAACGGTGGCTTCCATGGGCATGCCCTCTTCGGTATGCATGAATTATACATACTCCAGCCCGCATACCGCCATACCCGAAAAAAGGGGGACGGAGGCTGTTAATCTGAATTAACCGCCTCCGTCCCCCCCCTTTTTCTAGAACGTCAACTGCAGGCGGGTGTTGAAGGTGGTGCCCTCGTCCGGGCCAACGTAGGCGCCGCTGTGGTTGTCGGTCTTCCAGCGCACCACGTCCAGCATCACCCGGCTGTAGTCGTTCAGGTACCAGTTGCCGCCCAGCGTCCACGCGCTGCCGGTGCCGCCGGTGGGCAGTTCCGCGTAGTCCACGTCTTCGTAGCGCGCCTTCAGCTCGAACGCGCCCCTGCCGCCGGAGGTCACCGGTTCGGCCACCTTCACCTTCCCCCAGGTACCGCCCTTGGCCGAATACGACGGCGTCGCGCCGGCGATGAACCACCCCGCCCCGACCGACCACGCGTCATGGTCCAGATCGTACCGGCCACTGGCATCCACGCCGCGCAGGTTGCGCGTGCCCCACTCGCCGCTGGCCCAGAACGGGCCGAAGAAACCGGCCGCTTCCACGCCCCAGGCGTTGCTGCGGTCGGTGCCCACCAGCGTGCCGGGGGCGATCTTGATCTCGTCGTTGAAATGCCCGCTGATCGCCGAGCTGCGCAGCACGCCGCTGGCACCGCCGGGAATCTCCTCGTGGAACGCCCACGCCGCCAGATGCACGGTGGCGTCGCTGGAAAGCAGCGGATTCCAGTGCACGCGCGTGGCCCAGGTCAGGCTGTCGTTGTCGCTGCCGCTGTTGTTGAGGTCGTTGCCGGCCACCGACAGGCTGGCATGCCAGCCCTTTCCGTATACGCGTTCGGTCAGGCCGACGCCGAACAGCCCGCGCTGCGGCATCACCAGCGTGCCGACCACGTTGCGGTCCTGGAACGGGGTGTTGGAGGTGCTGCTGGAACCATCCAGGCCGCGGTCGTTGAGGCGGTTGCCGATGGTCAGGTCCGCCGATTGCCCGAACAGGCGGTGGTCCACCGTGGCGTAGACCGATTTCCACGCTACTGCGTTGTCCGCGAAGTCCCCTTCCACGGCCCAGCCCAGCACGCCGTAGCGACCTTCCGCGCCAAGCCGCACCGAACGGATCTCGGTGCCGGAAAGATTTCGCCCGCCATGGTCCGAACCGGACGTACTGGACTGGTCCACGAACAGGCGGCCGCGCGGACGGAACGTGGTTGTACCGTCGGCGCTGCTGAACTCCGGCGCGCCCTTCGACCAGGACACCTTCGGCGCCTTCGACTGCGCCTTTTCGACGGCCGCCACCCGCTGTTCAAGCGCGGCCGGTGCGGCGGGAGCGGTTGCTGCCGACGGCGAAGCCACCGTCGCGGCGCCGCCTTCCACCGCGCGCAGGCGGGCTTCCAGCTGCTGGATCTGCAGCGCCTGCTGCTGCACCAGCGCACTTAGTTCGGCCTGGCTGAGCGGCGCCGGCGCCGTGGTGGCCGATGGGTTGGACTGGGCGCCGGCGTGGCCGCTGGCCAGCAGCAGGCCAAGCGCCGCCGGCAGCGCTGCGCGGCGCAGCACGTGGGATGTATGCATGAGGGTTCTCTCCGGCCAGCCGGCCCCCTGGCCCGACGCTGGCCTGTTGCGGTGGTGCGGGGGAAAAATCGGGGGAGGAAACAGGAGCGGCGCCGCCGGGACGAGGGCCGGCGGCGCCGCGGATGTCAGCTGGTGGCTGACTGCTGCGCGTTCGGGCGCCAGGTGATCAGGCGGTTCTCGACCACGTCGAGCAACGCATCGATGACCAGCACGAAGGCGGCCAGGATGATGATGCCGGCGAACACGCCCACTGCGTTGAAGTTGCCTTCGGCCTGCGCGATCAGGTACCCCAGGCCCGCCGAAGCGCCCAGGTATTCGCCGATGATGGCACCGACCACGGCAAAGCCCACCGAGGTGCGCAGCGAGGACAGGATCCAGCTGGCGGCGGCCGGGAAGTACACATGGCGCAGCAGATCGCTGCGGCCCGCGCCGAGGATGCGGGCGTTGGCCAGCACCACCGGGTTCACCTCGCGCACGCCCTGCATGGCGTTGAAGAAGGTGGTGAAGAACACCAGCGTCACCGCCAGCGCCACCTTCGACCACAGCCCCAGGCCGAGCCAGAGCACGAAGATCGGAGCCAGCACCACGCGCGGGATCGCGTTGAAGCCTTTGATGAAGGGATCCAGGATGCGCGCCGAACGCCGGCTCAGGCCCAGCCACACGCCGCCGGCCACGCCCAGCGCAGTACCGATGAGGTAGCCCAGCGCGGTTTCGGTCAGGGTGATGTAGACGTGCTGGTAGAACGAGGTATCGGCCAGCCAGGTGTACATCTGCTTGATGATGTCCAGCGGTGCCGGGAAGAAGAACGGGTCCACCCAGCCCAGGCGGACGCCCGCCTGCCAGCCACCGAACACGATGACCACCAGCGCGATCTGGATGAATTTGTCAGTCCTGGCGTGCATAGCTCTTCTCCACTTCGCCGCGCAGGCAGGCCCAGATATCGCGGTACAGGTCGGTGAAACGTTCGTCCAGCTTGATTTCGGCAACGTTGCGCGGACGCTCCAGGTCCACGTCGAAGCTGCGCACCACGCGGCTGGCCGGACCGGAAGACAGCACCACCACGCGATCGCCCAGCGCGATGGCTTCCTCAAGATCGTGGGTGATCAGGATCACCGAGCGGCGGTCTTCCTGCCACAGGCGCAGCAGCTCGTTCTGCATCAGGTGCCGGGTATGGATGTCCAGGGCCGAGAACGGTTCATCCATCAGGATCACCTTCGGCTCCACGATCAGCGCCTGCGCCATCTGCACGCGCTTGCGCTGGCCGCCGGAAAGCTGGTGCGGATAGCGGTGTTCGAAGCCGGTCAGGCCCACCTTGGCCAGCCATGCGGTGACCTTCTGCCTGCGCTCGGCTTCGCCGATGCCACGGAACTTCAGGCCCAGCTCCACGTTCTGGTAAGCGGTCTTCCAGGGCAGCAGCGCGTCCTGCTGGAACAGGTAGCCCACCGATTCCTGCACGCCGTTGACCGGCCTGCCATCGATGGCGATATCGCCCGAAGACGGCTTCAGCAGGCCGGCCACGGAATTGAGGATGGTGCTCTTGCCGCAGCCGGTCGGTCCGACGATGGCAAGGAATTCGCCATCGCCGACCTGGATGTCGACATCGCGCACGGCGGTGAAATCGCCGAAGGACATGGTCATCCGGTTGATGCTGACCATGGTCTGCGCAGGCTCCAGCTGCGGCGCGCCGTTGAGCTGGCGCACAGTGGCATTGAGTGCCATGGGGAGTCTCCCTTGTGGGTTGGGGTTACGGCTGGGCGGCCGGCGCGGAAGCGGCGGCACGCTCGACGAAGGTGTTGGTGTAGGTCTTCGACAGGTCGATATCGGTGTTGGCGACGTCCTTGTTGAACTCGCGCAGCACCTTCAGCGGGGTTTCCAGGTCGGCCGGGGTGAAGTGGCCGTCGGTGGTGAAGATGGCGCGGGCATTCTCCACCGC